>DBME01000207.1 GCA_002298155.1 Holophagaceae bacterium UBA706
TGGTGTTCGTGGCCGACTCCCAGGCCCAGGCCCTGGACGGGAACCGGGAGAGCTTCCAGAACCTCATCGACAACCTCAAGGAGCAGGGCTCGGAGCTGGAGAAGCTCCCCCACGTGATCCAGTTCAACAAGCGGGACACGCCCAACGCCCTGCCCATCGACGTCCTGGACCGGGAGATCAACCGGTTCAAGGCCCCCACCTTCGAGGCCTGCGCCACCAAGGGCCAGGGCGTCCGCGAGACCCTGTCGGGCGTGGCCCGGCTGGTTCTGCGGCACCTCACGGAGAAGTACGGCGGCGGCGTTCCCGCCGAGGCCCAGGCCGACATGTTCCCCGCCCCCCCCAGCGCCCGGGTCGAGGCCGCCACGGAGCGGCACCCCCTGGAGGTGGAGGAGCTGGGCGCCGGGGAGATGCTTGAGGAAATCGAGGAACTGCCCGTCACCGAGGCCGGGGGCGTGCCCACCGGCGAACCCGGGGCCCATTCCAGCACCAGCGTCGTGGAGGTCCCCGTGGTCCTGGACCGCAGCCTCTTCAGCGTCAGCGGCCCGGTGGAGATCCGCCTGAAGCTCTATCTGAAGTAGCCCCGGAGGCTGGGGGGGCGATAAGGGTTTGGGGGAAGGGGCCGCATCGGGCAAACTATAAGGTTTGAGGCCCGAGGTCCGGATGTCCAAGCCCGTCGTTACCCGTTTCGCCCCCAGCCCCACCGGCATGCTCCACATCGGGGGGGTCCGAACTGCTCTTTTCTGCTGGCTTTATGCCCGCCGGCACAACGGCACCTTCATCCTGAGGGTGGAGGACACGGACCTGACCCGTTCCACCGACGACAACATCCGCATCATCGAGGAAGGCATGGAGTGGGTGGGCCTGGACTGGGACGAGGGTCCCATCCCGGGTGACGCCAACGCCTACCGGGGCCCCCATGGCCCCTACCGCCAGATGCTGCGCATGGACCTCTACCGGGCCAAGATCGCCGAGCTCCTGGACAAGGGCCTGGCCTACCGGTGCCGCTGCAGCCGCGAGGAGCTGGACGAACGCCGCAAGGAGGCCGAAAAGGAGGGCCGTTCCTTCCTGTACGACGGCCGCTGCCGGGACAAGCACTGGGACGCCACCGTGCCCGCCGCCATCCGCCTGCGCATGCCCGATGCCGGCGACATCGTCCTGGAGGACCTGGTCAAGGGGACCATCACCGTGCCCGCCTCCAGCCTCGACGACTGGATCATCGCCCGCCAGGACGGGACGCCCACCTACAACTTCTGCGTGGTGGTGGACGACGTCGACATGGGCGTCTCCCACGTGGTGCGCGGCGACGACCACGTGGCCAACACCCCCAAGCAGATCGTACTGTACAAGGCGCTGGGCTACGACCTGCCCGCCTTCGCCCACGTGCCCATGATCCTGGGCAAGGACAAGCAGAAGCTCTCCAAGCGCCACGGCGCCGCCAGCATCACCGAGTTCCGCGACCTTGGCTTCCTGCCCGCGGCGGTGCGGCTGACCCTGGCCAAGCTGGGGTGGACCCCCAAGCTGGACGGCAAGGCCGCCGAAAGCGCCGAGGAGGAGCTCCTCACGGACGAGCAGCTCACGGCGTGCTTCGATCTGGGCGAGATCCAGAAGGCCGCGGCCGTCTTCGACCTGGACAAGCTGACCTGGGTGAACCAGAAGCTCATCCAGCGCCTGGACTGGACGGAGATCGAGCCCCATCTCCGCTGGCAGTGGCGCATGCGCGGCCTGGAGGAGGCCTGGACGGCCAAGTCCGACGACTGGAAGGCCCTGGCCATCGGCTGCAACAAGAACCGCACGACCCTGAAGGAGATCGCCGACACCCTGGCCTTCCTCTTCAAGCGCCCCGAGACCTTCGAGGAAGGCCCCGTGGCCAAGTTCATGACCGCCGCCGTCAAGCCGGCCCTGAAGGAGGTCATGGAGCTGGAGGACTACGGCCACGACGCCCTGAAGGCGGGCATCGAGGCCATCCTGGCCCGGCACGGCTTCAAGCTCAAGGATCTGGCCCAGGCCCTGCGCGTGGCCTTCACGGGCGGGGTGGTGAGCCCCCCCATCTTCGACACCATGGCCCTCCTGGGCCGGGATGAAGTTTCCGCCCGCCTCCTACCCTGGATCTGACATGACCAACGAAACCCCCGCCCCCGAGACCCGCAGCCTCCACTTCATCGAGGAGATCATGGAGGCCGACCTGGCTTCCGGCAAGCATGCCGGACGGGTCTGCACCCGGTTCCCCCCGGAGCCCAACGGGTACCTCCACATCGGCCACGCCAAGTCCATCTGCATCAATTTCGGCCTGGCCAGGAAATACGGCGGGGCCACGAACCTGCGCTTCGACGACACCAACCCGGTGAAGGAGGACGTGGAGTACGTCGATTCCATCCGCGACGACGTGCGCTGGCTGGGCTTCGACTGGGCCGGGGAGCACTACGCCTCCGACTACTTCCCGTTCCTCTACGACTACGCCGAATACCTCATCCGCACCGGCAAGGCCTACGTCTGCGACCTGGACGAGGAGGCCATCAAGGACTACCGGGGCAACTTCTTCAAGCCCGGCCGCAACAGCCCCTTCCGCGACCGCAGCCCCGAGGAGAACCTGGACCTCTTCCGCCGCATGCGCGCGGGCGAGTTCCCCGACGGCGCCAAGGTNNCCCAACATGAACATGCGGGACCCCCTCATGTACCGCATCAAACGGGCCCACCACCACCGCACCGGCGACGCGTGGCTGATCTACCCGATGTACGACTACGCCCACGGCATCTCCGACGCCATCGAGCGCATCACCCACTCCATCTGCACCCTGGAGTTCGAGGACCACCGCCCGCTCTACGACTGGTTCCTGGAGCAGGACACGGACGGCGCCTTCTTCCAGAAGCCCCATCCCCGGCAGATCGAATTCGCCCGCCTCAACCTCACCTACACCGTCATGAGCAAGCGCCGCCTGCTCGAACTGGTCAAGGAAGGCCACGTGCGCGGCTGGGACGACCCCCGCATGCCCACCATCACGGGCCTGCGCCGCCGCGGCTACACCCCCGGCAGCATCCGGGCCTTCGCCGAGAAGGTGGGCGTGGCCAAGCGCGACATGGTGGCCGACGTGGGCCTCCTGGAGCACTGCGTGCGCGAGGACCTGGCGGACAAGGCCCCCCGGGCCATGGCGATCCTCCGCCCCCTCAAGGTGGTCATCGAGAACATGGCGGAGGGCGAGGTCCACTGGCTGGACGTGCCCAACCACCCGGAGAACGCCGAACTGGGCCGCCGCAAGGTGCCCTTCACCCGCGAGATCCTCGTGGAGCAGGAGGACTTCCAGCTGGAAGCCCCCAAGAAGTGGTTCCGCCTGGCCCCCGGCGCCGAAGTGCGCCTGAAGTACGCCTGCCTCGTGACCTGCACCGGCGTGGATCGCGACGCCGCGGGCGAGGTGACCGGGCTCCGCTGCACCTGGGATCCCGCTTCGCTGGGCGGCGACGCCCCCGACGGCCGGAAGGTGAAAGGAACGATCCACTGGGTTTCCGCGGCCCATGCCGTGGCCGGAGAGGTGCGCCTCTACGACCGGCTCTTCACGGCCAAGGACCCCATGGACGTCCCCGAGGGCGGCAACTGGCGGGACTTCATCAATCCGGAGAGCATGGAGACCCTGGGCGGAGCCCGCCTGGAACCCTCCCTCGCCGGCGCCGCCGCCGGCGCCACCTTCCAGTTCGAGCGCCTGGGCTACTTCGTGGCCGACCTGGACGGACGGGAAGGCGCACCGGTCTTCAACCGCACGGTGAGCCTGAAGGATTCCTGGGCCAAGACCGAGGGCAAGTAGTTCACTTTCATCGTTGCCTGTCATTTCCGCTATCCTGAGGCTTGAACCGATCGGGAAGACGGGAGTTGGACGGGGCGTGCCCCCACGGATTGCCGGCCGGGTATGGAAACGGAATTCGCGAGGCCCCATGAAACTCCGAGTCGCTTTCCTCCTTGCACTGGTCGTCGCATTGGGCACCATGCCCGGATGCCGCAGGAAGAAGGTGGAGGCACCCGTCACGGCCTGGCTGACCCTGGACCACCAGCCTCCCGAGGAGGGGGCCATGGGCGTACTTTCCGGGCCGGCCCGCGGGCAGCAGGAGTTCAAGGTGTTCTGGGTCAAACCCCGTCCCTCGGATGCGATGCCCGGCTTCGAGTTCCTGGACTGGTTCAAGGGACCCAAGGCCGAAAAGGTCATGGCCGTGGAATGCCTGAGCCTGTCCACGCCCCTCATCAATGGAGAACCCAGCGAACATCCCGCCGTATTCGCCGTGGACAAGGGCAGGGCCCTGGTGTGGGGCGGCCCCTCCGGCTGGGGCTGGGTGGACCTGGCCGCCAGCGGCGCGCGGGTGGACACCCTCGAGGACCACCTGGCCACCATCCTCGCCACCTGCCGGGCCTCGGTGAAGAACCGCACCAGTTCCGAGGGCTGGACGCTCCACAACCGCCTCGTCCTGATGCTCTCCCTCCAGGCGGTGCGGTCCGAGCCCAGCGATTCGGCGCCCTTCGCCAACGAAGGTTTCCCCGACGGGCGGCTGGTGGGCGAGGCCCTCTGGCGCAACGCGGGGCCCAAGGAATTCGCCCCCGGCAGTTCGGCGCCGCCCCGCTCCGTGGAGGATCTGGACGTGCAGCGCGCCGCCAAGCGTGTGCGTGAGGTGGTCGCCGAGCCTCTGGAACGGCGCGGGGACTGGCTGCAGGTAGCCTTCCCCGAAACCGGCACGCCCACCTACCTGGTGGATGCCGTGGGGCTGGGCGAGTCGGCCGAGAACCAGGCCCTCCTGGTGCGGTGGTCGCCGCAGCCCGCGGGCTGGGTGCGGCTGTATGCGCGCGGTCCCGTGGAGGGGACGATGGTGCGCCTGTGGTCATGGCGGTACTTCGGGAGCCGGGATTGATGCTTCGCGACGTCCCGGGCAGGGACTAATGAACCACGCCTCCTTCCGGGATCCCGCCGGCATCCTGCACCGCACGGAGGGCAGGATCCTGCGGTGCGTCCGCCCTGAAGGGCGCGGCAACGCCGAGGCCTACCTCCAGTCCCCGGCCCTTCAGGGCCTCAAGGCACGGGGACGGCTCATATCCGGCGCGCCTCTGCCGGCCGGCGAGGTACCGGAGGCCCTGCATCCTGCCGATGGGGACCTTTGGCTGGAGCATCCCCGCATCCCGTTCCCTACCTTTCCCCAAGAGTGGACCTGGTCCATGCTGCGGGACGCCGCGCTTCTGACCCTGGACATCGCCCTGGAAATCCTCCCCGAGGGGCTCGAACTCAAGGACGCCACCCCCTGGAATATCCTCTTCCAGGGCACCGGACCGATCTTTGTGGACGCGCTGTCCTTCGAGCCGCGCCCCGCGGACCGGCCCTACTGGAAGGCCTATGGCCAGTTCCTGTCCACCTTCCTGTGCCCCCTTGTGGCCCGGCGGAACCACGGGCTGCCCCTGACCCGGTCCTTCGTGGACCGTTCCGGCCTCTCCCTGGCGGAGTGCTACAACCTGGCGGGCTTCTTCGAACGGCTGTCGCCATTCTTCCTGACGAAGATCTCGCTGCCCCACTGGCTTTCCCGCAGCAGCCTGCGTCCGCGGCTGGGGCACCTGGATCCGAAGATCATCGAGGAACTCATCGCGCGGCGCCTGAGGTCACTCCGGGCCACCCTCGCCTCCTGGCCCGCCCCCCGCGATAAATCGGCCTGGACCTCCTACACCGGCGCGCTCCCCTATTCCGCGGAGGACTTCCAGGCCAAGACCGCTTTCGCCGCGCGGGTGGTGCGGGCGCTGCCGCCGGTCTCCAGCGTCCTCGACCTGGGTGCGAACACGGGCGAGTTCAGCTTCCTGGCCGCGGAGGAAGGGCACCGGGTGCTGGCTGTGGAGCAGGACCCGGAGTGCGCCGACCGCCTCTACCATGAAGCGGGGAACCGGAAGCTGCCCATCCTGCCCGTGGTCCTGAACTGGGCCGCCCCGGCCCATGGTTCGGGCTGGGAGGGCCGGGAGACCCCGGACTTCAACGCGCGGTCCCAGGGCCAGTTCGACCTGGTGCTGGCCTTGGCCTTCCAGCACCACATCCGCTTCAGCCAGGGAATACCGCTTGACCGCCAGATCGTGCAATTGGCAGGCCACTGCCGGGGCCAGTTGCTGCTGGAGTGGGTGGGGCCGGAGGACCCCATGGTGCGCAAACTGGTCGAGGATCATGGCTTCCTTCCCGAGGACTACAGTCAGGCCCGCCTGGAGAGCCTGCTATCAGCCCGGTTCAGGGTCATCGAGCGCCTGCCGTTGCCCGGTGGGACCCGTTGCTTATACTGGCTGGATAGCATTTAGGCGTTGAGGTCCTCATGTACATTGATCCTGGAAGTGGTTCGATCCTGTTTCAGCTAATCGGGGCCGCCCTCCTGGGTGGTGTCGTGGCCTGCCGAAAATGGGTCGTGGATGGCTTCCGGCGCCTGTTTGCCGGGCGGAAGGCGCAATGAGGCACCCTAAGCAGCGCGATGGCTGGTTCCTTCGATTCACAACCTCCACCCTTGAGGGTCCCCTTGCGGCCTAGCCTCCGGAAAGATGGGGCCGGGCAATTCCTGGGGGCGCTCGTTCTGGCCCACCTCTGCCTGCTTCCATGCTGGCGGTACACGATCCTGGTGACCTCGCCCAGGGCCTTCAGGATGTCCCGGGACGCCCTTCTGGCACCCGCTGGCAGCCTCGTGGTGCTGCTGCTGGCGCTCGCCGCGGTCCTCTATGGTCTTGCCGGGGCGTCCTGCTTTCCGAAGACGCGCCTCAAGCTGCATTTGGCCATCTTCATGGGGGCGGCCCTGGAAATCACGCGGGCGGCGATGCCTTCCGAAGCGCCCGCGACCCTGTACCGGCTGGACCTGATCCTGGCCGGATGCTGGTTGTTTCTTGGGCTGTTCGGTATCTGGCTGGTGTTGAGAAAGTCTCCACAGGCGTGTCTTTGGGGATGCAGGCTTGGGTGGCCCCTCGTCGTGGTGCTTTGGGCGGTGTTCCTGGTCCGCCTGCCCCCTGCCTCCCACCGGGCGGTGGCCCGTCATCAGACCGTTCCAGGTGGGCCCCGGATCTGGGTGCTCCTCTTCGATGAACTGGATGCCACGGACCTGGACCAGATCCTTGCCGTGAACGATGGGCGGCTCCCCACGTTCCGGGCCCTGCGGGCCCGGTCCCTGGAAACGGTGGACCTCTCCGGGGCCTCGGGAAGCACCCTGGAAGCCATTCCCTCGCTTCTCGCCGGGCAGCTCCTCACGCGGGGCAACGAGGTGGATGGCCCCCACCTGAGGACGATGACCCTATCGGGCGATACCCAGGAACTGGATCCTGCGGATTCCCTGTTTTCCGATATCCATACCCGGGGCGGCTCCACGGCGGTACTGGGATGGTACTGGCCCTATCCTCGCGTTTACCGGAACTACCTGGACGGGTGGAGCTGGGTGCCCGACACGCTTTTTGGCTTCGAAAGCGATCGCGCCCTGCCGTTCGGGAAACAGGTGGCGATGCACCTGGGGGCCCTCAATGGACCTCCGGTTCCCCGCGAACTTCCCTGGGACCGGGACCCCAAGGAAGCCTCGACCCGGGCCTTCGAGGGGGAGGTAGTTGAATTTAGGGCCCAACTGCGGCGCTTCCTGGAGGAGGGACCGGCCGGCCTCACCTGGATCCACTGCCCGCTGCCCCATGGCCCCGGGCTGGGGTCGAAGGGGAACTACCAGAGCAACATCGACCGGGCCGATCTCCTCCTCCGTGACATCCTGGCGCGCCAGGCCCAGTTGCCGGGGGCCGACCAGGACTGCATCGTGATCCTGTCCGATCACCCGCTCCGGTCCCTTTGGGAGGGCGTCGGCGCCTTTCTTTCGCCCAGGGACCTCCACACCGCGCCAGAGATGAACCGGAGGATCGTGTTCTGGGTCAGCCTGCCGGGACAGACCGAGCCGCGGGTCGCCGCCCAGCACCTGAAGACCCCTGTCGTCCGGCCCACCCTCCTGGCCATTGCCGAAGGGAAAGTGCGCTCGCCGGCGGAGCTGGACCGCTGGCTCACCGGCCATGCCACACCCGTGAGGCGCCACTAGATGCCGAACCCTCCGCCACCCCCGATCACCACCGGTGCTCTCCACGCGGCCCGGACCTGGGCCGTCCGGGAAGCCCGAAGGCTGACCGATGCCTGGAGGCGGGATCCGGACCGCCTCGATCTGGCTGCCTGGCTCCTGGTGGCGGCGGGTCTCCTGGCCCTCCCCCTGAACGAGCTGGGGCACGGGCTCATGTCCTGGCGCTGGGCCTGCGGACTCGTGGGCGCGGGGATCGTCCTTTCCTTCCTGGGGGAGCTCCGCCCGTCCCGGAGGTGAAAAACCCCCGGTAC
>DBME01000409.1:0-1315 GCA_002298155.1 Holophagaceae bacterium UBA706
GCGTAGCGGAAGCGGATGCGGACCGGGGTGCGGGCCTCGCCGGGCGGCGTGCGGACCACGTAGATCTCGTCGCGGTGGGCGTAGTCGGTGAGCCCCCCTGCGGCCGCCAGCGCCGCGAGCACCCCGGCGCCGCGCTCCAGCTCGTACTGGCCGGCGCGCGAGACCTCGCCGAGCACCGAGACCCGGAGGGGACGCATCTCCTCGACCGTGATCGTGACCACGGGATTGTTGACGTAGGTCTTGAGCTTGGTCTGCAGGCGGGCCGAGAGCTCGGCCGGCGTGACCCCGGCCACGTCGACGTCCTGGAGGAACGGCACCGAGATCTTCCCGTCCTCTCGCACGCGGGCGTGGGCGTTGGACATCGAGTCCTGGTTCCAGACCCGCACCGAGATGACGTCGCCCGGCGCGATCCGGTACTCGGCCTCGGGCGCCGGCATGGGGAACTCCTCGACCGGCACGAACGGACCGTGGGCGCGGCAGGAGAGCGTGGCGGACGCGCCAAGGAGCAGGAGCGCGAGCGTGAGGTGGAGCCTCGGGGCGAGCGGGGTCGTGGCGGCCATCCAGGGTCCTCGCGAGCCCGGGAGGCGCAGCCCCCCGCGGCCGTCGTTGTCGTGGATTTTGGCCATGATAGCAGGGGGACCTCCGGGCACGGGCGGGATTCCGGAGCGCCTCCCCGCGAGGGCTCGCTCGTGCGGCGGCGCTTCGGTCAGGCCGCGGAGCGGCGGCGTGCCATCGCTGGGTCCCGCGTCCCTGGGACGTGCGCCCGTGCGCGGGAGCCCCCACCTCCCCAGCACCGGCGCGTGGCGCAGTTTCGTGACGGGGATCACAGGCTGCGGCGTCCTGGAGTTGTCACGAACACGCGGCGTCCCGGATCGAAGGGACGAGGTTACGGACCGTGAATCGCGTGTGCCATGCCCGCGTGACGAGGGAATGTTTCACCCCCACGGATGACTACTTTTGTCGGCTGCCACGCGGGGAGACCTTGCTGTAAATAGAGCAACGTCAGTAGGCGGGCGTGCGGGGGAACCGAAGAGATGCTGAGACACATCGCCAGACCGACCGAGGCGGTCGCACGGTTTCTCGACCTGGGCGCGCTGACGCTGGCCCTCCCGATCGCCTACAGCCTGTACAGGCAGGTGGCGTCGAACCCGCAGCTGAACGGCCGCGCGCTCGACCGCTACTGGCTGCCGCTGGTGCTCACGGTGATCGCGTGGGGCGCCGCGGCCTGGGTCTACCGCGTCTACGACGCCCGCCCGCACTCGATGCGCGACGAGTTCATGCGCATCGCCCGGGCGATGGTGCTGGTGGCCTTCGC
>DBME01000409.1:1390-27770 GCA_002298155.1 Holophagaceae bacterium UBA706
CTCCGCTCGCTGGCCCACGCCGCCGGCACCAGCCCCGGCACCACCCGCTACTACGCGGTGGTCGGGTCGGGCGAGCTGGCCGCCGAGATCATCGGCAAGCTCCGCTCCCACCCGGAGTGGGCGATGCGCCTGGCCGGGTTCGTGCTGGAGGAGGGCGCCCGGCCGATCGATCCCAACTGCGTCATCCTGGGGAGGATGGGCGACCTCGGCCGGATCCTCGAGGAGCACGTGCTGGACGACGTGGTCTTCGCGGTGCCCCGCGAGCGGCTGCACGCCATCGAGGACGCGGTGAAGGTCTGCGAGGAGCAGGGCGTGGGTGTGATGATCGCCCTGGACGTCCTCCGCTTCGGCAACGCCCGCATGTCGGTCGGCGACCTGAACGGCCTCCCGATGCTGGCCCTCACCCGCGCCCCGTCCGACGAGCTGGCGCTGGCGGCCAAGCGGCTCTTCGACATCGGGGTCAGCGCGACGGTGATGCTGATCCTCTCGCCGGTCCTCATCGGCCTGGCCATCGCCATCAAGCTCGACTCCCCGGGACCGATCTTCTTCAAGCAGCGCCGGGTCGGCCTCCAGGGGCGCACCTTCGACATCTGGAAGTTCCGCTCGATGTACCTGGACGCCGAGGCGCGCCTGGAGTCGCTGCGGAGCCAGAACGAGATGAGCGGTCCGGTCTTCAAGATGAAGAACGACCCGCGCATCACCCGGGTCGGCCGCTTCATCCGGAAGACCTCGCTCGACGAGTTCCCCCAGTTCTGGAACGTGCTGCGGGGCGAGATGAGCCTGGTGGGGCCGCGGCCGCTGCTGGTGGAGTACCTCGAACTGTACGACGCCACCCAGGCCCGCCGCCACGAGGTTCGCCCCGGGATCACGGGCTGGGCCCAGATCAACGGGCGCAACACGATCCTTTTCAGCGAGCGTATCCAGCGGGACGTGTGGTACGTGGACCACCTGGGTTTCTGGCTGGACCTCAAGATCCTCGTGCTGACCATTCCGAAGGCCCTGTTCTCGCGGAACGTGCAGGTGGTGGAGCAGGATGACGAGATCTTCGATCTGGGAGCGGCGCCCGTGAACCCGACCGCTCCCGAAAGGAAGGACCCATGAACCAGGGGAACATCCGTTCACGACTGGCCTGGCTGGCGGCGGCCTGGGCCTCGATCATCATCCTCGGCTGCAGTGGCAGCAACGCCATCCGGGGCGGCGACGACCCGGTGATCACGCACACGTACTACGGCTCCTGCATCAACGCAGACGACATCGCGAACGTCATCATCGGCTGGTACGTCCCCAACGGTGACTTCAACGCGAGCATCAGCTACCGCATGCGGGTGACCCAGGGCGGGTCCCTCGTGGCGATCCGGCCCTTCTTCATCTGGTCCTCGACCCGGGCGGGTTACCAGGGCGGCACCGGCGGCACGATCCAGATCGAAGTGCAGAGCGACGACGGCACCAGCAGCCACCGCCCCTCCGGCACGGTGCTGGCTTCGCTGACCTACACGCCCCCGGTGACCTCCACGAGTTCCGCCAGCCACTATCCCCTCCTCACGTTCCCGACCCCCGCCACCCTCGCCGCGGGGCAGCTGTGCCACATCGTCTTCACCGACGTGGATCCGGACCCCAAGACGAACTGGGTTTCACTGGACACGCTCTGGACCTGGAGAGGCACGAGCCCCGAACAGCCCACGACCCCAAGCACGGACCTGGCGATCCTGGAGCGCGGAGTCGGCGCCCATGCGCGCGACTGGTCCGTCTACACCCGTGGAGGAGGGCTCAGCGGCACCCCGATCATCGAGCTGGATTTCGACACGTACACCCAGGGTCAGGGTTACATCCAGGGGTTCGGCGCCCCGGACGCGTCCTTCGTGAACCCCAAGCCGATCTGCGGCGAGAACAAGATCCGCGAGACCTTCGCGGTCTCCGGCGCGAGCAAGGTCGTCTCGGCCGTGGCGGTGCGCGTCAACCGTCTCAGCGGAGCCAGTCCTCTCAACGTCACGGTGGAGAAGGCCGACGGAACCCGGGTCGGCGGAGGCTCCGTCGTCGTGCCCATGGGAGGCCCGGCAACCTCATCCGACAATGGCGCGACCTGGGTGAAGGTGACCTTCCCCTCCCCCCTGATGCTCCAGAGCGGTGTCAGCTACAACCTGGTGCTCACGTCCCCTTCGGACACCGTCCATGCCACGCACGTGCTGCAGAAGGGCAGGGACTACGGCTTCAAGCCCGGCGCCTACTTCGGGGACGGGCATGCCGAGTTCACCGCCGGGTCGGGATGGAAGGGCTGGGATCTCTGGGGCCTGTCCAACCTGCAGGTAACGGACCTGCAGTTCTACTTCGAAGTGAATCCCTGAACCTGCGGGCAGGTCACTTCTGGTGCCACGCCCCGTCCGGTGCGGCCTGGCCATTCCAGAGGCCGCGGGCTTCCATGGCCTCCTGGATGCAGCCCAGGGTCATCAGCAGCTTCTTGATGCCGGGGATGTCCAGGCGCTCGGCGTTGTTCGAGTGGTACTCGTCGTACTTGATGACGGCGGGGTTGCCCTCGGTGAAGTACTTGCCGTAGTTCAGGTCGCGGGTGTCGGCGGGCACGCGGAAGAAGTCGCCCATGTCGTCGGCGCGCACCATCTCCTCCTTGGACAGGAGGGTCTCGTACTGCTTCTCGCCGTGACGGCTGCCGATGACCTTCACCGGGTTGTCCACCTCCAGCAGCTCGCGCACCGCGTTGGCCAGGTCGCCGATGGTGGCGGCGGGTGATTTGCGGATGAAGGTATCGCCGTTGTGGCCGTTCTCGAAGGCGAACTCCACCAGCTCCACGGCCACGTCCAGGTGCATGAGGAAGCGGGTCATGTTGGGGTCGGTGATGGTCAGGGGCTGCCCGGCGCGGATCTGGTCCAGGAAGAGCGGGATCACGGAGCCGCGGGAGGCCATGACGTTGCCGTAGCGGGTGACCGCGATGGTGGTGTCCTTCTCTTCGAGGTTGCGGGATTCGGAGATGGCGACCTTCTCCATCAGGGCCTTGGAGATGCCCATGGCGTTGATGGGGTAGACGGCCTTGTCGGTGCTCAGGCAGATGACCTTCTTGACGCCCTCGTGGATGGCCGCGGTGAGGATGTTGTGGGCGCCCAGCACGTTCGTGAGGACGGATTCCACCGGATAGAACTCGCAGGAGGGCACCTGCTTGAGGGCGGCGGCGTGGAAGACGTAGTCCACCCCGCGCAGGGCCGAGGCCAGGCTGGTGGGGCTGCGCACGTCGCCGATGTAGTACTTGATGCGGTCGTCGTGGTACTCGTGCCGCATGTCGTCCTGCTTCTTCTCGTCGCGGCTGAAGATGCGGATCTCGCCGATGTCCGAGCTCAGGTAGCGCCGCAGGACGGCGTTGCCGAAGGAGCCGGTTCCGCCGGAGATCAGAAGCTTCTTGTGGGCCATTGTGGTGAGGATCGCCATGGGAGGCTCCGCGGGAAGGAACTACGATTTACGCATCTGCTCGAAGAGGTCGATGAACGCCTTGGTGCCCACCGGCAGCGAGAGCCGGTCGCGGTAGAACACGCGCCCGCGCTCGCCCATGGCCTTCTGCTCCTCTTCGGGAAGCTCGTGGATTTTCAGAACGGCCTCGCAGAGGCTGCCCGGGTCGTCGGGTTCGAAGCAGAAGCCAGCCTCGGTCTCCTTGACCATGTCCGAGGCATCGCCCCGGACGCCGCAGAGGATGGGCCGGCCGATGGCGAGGTAGGCCTGGATGCGGGACGGGATGGTGATGGCGAACAGGGGATCGTCCTTGAGGTGGAGCAGGAGGACGTCGGCGCGGCGCAGCAGGGCGCCGATCTCCGTCAGGGGCCGGCGGGGCAGGAAGAGCACGTTGGTGAGGCCCAGCTCGGCCGCGCGGGCCTCCAGCTTGGGGCGCTCCACGCCGCCGCCCACCAGCACGAACTGCACCTTGGGCGCCACCTCCGCCAGCTTCACGGCCGCGTCCAGGACCACGTCCAGGCCCTGCATCACCCCCATGTTGCCGGCCATGACGATGTTGAAGCGGCCGGCTAGGAGCTCCTCCTCGGCCGCGGGCAGCTCGCTGGGTTCGAGCATGACCGGGTCGCACCAGTTGGGGATGACCTCGATCTTCTCGGCAGGGACGCCGCGGGCCGCAAGGGTGGTCTTGAAGCCCTTGGAGAGCACGGCGATGCGGGTGGCGTGGCGGTAGATGAAGTTGCACCAGCTGTTCAGGACCTTGAGCAGGCCCTTGTAGCGGGGGGGAAGCATGCCCGAGGCCTCGATGGTGTCGGGCCAGAGGTCCTGGATGTCCAGCACGTAGGGCGCGCGGCGCGTCAGGCCGATGGCCCAGGCCGGCAGGCCGATGGTGGCGTGGCCGTGGTAGGCGTAGATCACGTCGGGGCGCTTGACCACCCAGGGGCCGATGAGGGCCGCCGAGATGGCGAAGGACATGTAGTTGAGTATCCTGCCCCTGGCCGTGGCATCGTGGCTTGGGTACAGGGGGACGCGCACCACGGGGATGCCGTCATACTCGTCGCGCTGCAGGAAACGAACCTTGAAGCCCGAGTACAGCTTGCCCCCGGGGTAGTTGGGGAAGCCCGTGAGCACTTCCACCTCATGCCCCTGGCGCACCAGCTCCCTGGCGTAGATCAGCCCCTTGAAGAGGGCCTCGGGGTAGTAGTACTGGGAGAGGAGGAGGATCCGCATGGGCGTTCAGCCGCGTCGCCACACGACGCGGTTGACGTAGTCGGTGTAGCTCAGGATGATGCGGGACACGGTCTGGCTGACGTTGGGCGCGGCGTAGTCCTTGACGATCTCGGTGCTGCGCCCCGTGGGGCGCGCGGCCTCGAGCATCGCCAGGCCCTGGTCCACCCGGGGCCAGTCCAGGCCTGTCATCATCACGGCGCCTTCCTCCATGCCTTCGGGCCGCTCGTGGGCTTCGCGCAGGTTCAGGGCCGGCAGGTCGAGGATGGAACTCTCCTCCGTGATGGTGCCGCTGTCCGAGAGAACCGCGGCGGCGGACTTCTGGAGCTTGATGTAGTCCAGGAAGCCCATGGGCTTCTCCAGCTCCACCAGGGGGTCCAGGGCCAGGCCCAGGGCCGTGAGGCGGCTGCGGGTGCGGGGATGCGTGGATACGATGACGCGCCGGCCCCGGGTGCGGGCCAGCTCGTTGAGGGTGCCCACGAACTTGACGAGGTTCTTCTCCGAGTCCACGTTCTCTTCCCGGTGGCAGCTCACGACGTAGTAGCCGCCGGGCTCCAGGCCCAGGCGCGGCAGGGCGTCGGAGGCGTCGATGCGGTCCATGGCGTGGTGGAGCACCTCGTACATCGGACTGCCGGTCTTGATGATCCGGTCGGGGGGCAGGCCCTCGCGCAGCAGGTTCTCGCGGGCCAGCGTGCTGTAGGGCATGTTCACGTCGCTGGTGTGGTCCACGATCTTGCGGTTGGTCTCCTCCGGGACGCGCTGGTCGAAGCAGCGGTTGCCGGCCTCCATGTGGAAGATGGGGATCTTGCGGCGCTTGGCGGGGATCACCGCCAGGCAGCTGTTGGTGTCGCCCAGCACCAGGAGGGCGTCGGGCTTGAACTCGTCCAGCACGGGGTCGATCTTCGCGATGATGTTCCCGATGGTCTCGGCCAGGCTCTGGCCCACGGCTTCGAGGAAGTAGTCGGGCTTGCGCAGCTCCAGGTCCTGGAAAAATACCTGGTTCAGCTCGAAGTCGTAGTTCTGGCCCGTGTGGGCCAGGCGGTGGTCGAAATCCACCTCGAGCCGGGAGATGACCCGGGAGAGCCTGATGATCTCAGGCCGAGTGCCCACAACGGTAAGGACGCGCAGTTTGTTCATAGATCCAGGATGACAGGTTCGGCGTAGGTGTCGGGGTTGGAAGGATCGAACAGCTCGTGGCTCCAGAAGAGCGTCACGAGTTCCTGTTCGCCCATGTTGGTGATCTCGTGGGTGTGGAAGGTGGGGATGTCGATGAAGCAGGGCTCGTCGCCCGTGACGGGGAACACCTTCACCTCGTCGTCGAACAGCCGCCGGATGCGGATCTCCGCCTTTCCCGCCATGACCAGGAACCGCTCCACCTTGTGGCGGTGGAAGTGGCGCCCGCGGGTGATGCCCGGGTGGGTGGTGGAGATGAAGGTCTGCCCGCCCTGCTGGGACTTCACCGCCTCGAAGAGGCTGCCCCGGTTGTCGGTGCGCAGCTGGAGGGGCACGGGGTAGTGGGCCGGGTACAGGTAGGAGCGGAAGGTATTGAAGAACTCCAGGGTGAGCGGATCGCTGAGGTCGGGGACGATGCCCGAAAGGTAGGTGGCCTGGATCTCCCGAAGGCGGCCCAGAGCCTCGGAGACCCGCATGGGCGCGCCGGTGAGGCGCTGGGTGCCTTCGCCCTCCTGCGCCAGTTCAAGGAACCGGGCGCAGGCGCGCTGGGCGTGGAGCAGCTCCAGCTGGCCGTCCTGGATGATCTGGGGCTCCTCGCCATGGGCCAGCTGGTGGCAGAACGTGGCGAAGCCGCTGTTGTAGAAGGGCCGTCCCCCTTCCCCGAAGAGGTGCGGCAGGATGACGTCCACGTAGCGGCCGCCCCGGGCCCGGGCCCAGTCGGCCAGGATGAAGGAGGCTTCGCGCTTGGACCGGCCGAAGGCGGTCTCCCCCAGGCTGTGGGTGGAGTTGGCGAAGAGGATGGTGGGCACGATGCCGGCCAGGTCCAGGGCCTGGATCAGCTGGCTGGCCAGACGGATGTTGGTGGCGTAGACCTCGTCCTCGGGCCCGCGGTTCATGCCGGCCAGGTGGATGACGGTGGTGGCGGGCCCCAGGGCCTGGGCCAGGGCCTCGACGGTCTCGAAGTCCTGAGGGACGACCAGACGGGGTTCCGAGCCATGGAGGCGGCACCGGAGGTGCCAGCCGAGGAAGCCGTCCGCGCCGGTGATGGCGATGCAGTTCGTAGTGTCCGTCACGATTCCAATCCCCACGTCAGATCAAGGTCCAGGGTTCGCGCAGCGGGTGACCCGGCGGCGCGGTGTCGAACTAGGAGAGTCCGCGCCGTTCCCAGCGCAGGCCAGGGGAGCGGTTCTCCTTGCGGCGGTCCTTCACGTGGCCGCCGAACTTGCCGACGCCCAGCACGGAGGGCTTGTACGTGGGCACCAGTTCCCGGAGCAGCTTGACGATCTCGGGCTGGCGCGCCTCGTAGGGCAGGCGAATGGCCTGCCGGAAGGCTTCCAGCTTCTCCTCGAGGATGTCGGCGGGGATGGGCTGGGGATTGGCTTCCATGAGCTTGGGATGCACGTGGGTCTCGCTGCGCTCCTCGTCCAGGAAGAGTTCCTCGTGGATCTTCTCGCCGGGGCGGAGGCCGACCACTTCGATGCGGATGTCCCGGCCGGGAGTCAGGCCCGACAGCCGGGCCATGTCCTCGGCGAGATCCATGATCCGCACGGCGTCGCCCATGTTCAGGACGTAGACGCGGCGGGTGTCGCCGAAGAGGGCCGCCTGGAGCACCAGCTGGCTGGCCTCCGGGATGGTCATGAAGAACCGCGTCATGGCCTGGTGGGTGACGGTGATGGGGCCGCCCCGCTCGATCTGCTCGCGGAAGATGGGGACCACGCTGCCGCGGCTGCCCAGCACGTTGCCGAAGCGCACGCTCACGAAGCTGGTGCCGGGATCGGCCTTGGCGGCCATGTCCAGCACGATGCATTCCGCGATGCGCTTGGAGGCGCCCAGCACGTTGGTGGGGTTGACCGCCTTGTCGGTGGAGATGTTCACGACCTTCTTGGCCTTGAAATCCCGGGCGGCCTCCATGACGTTGTAGGTCCCGAAGATGTTGTTCTCCACCGCCTCGCTGGGGTGGGTCTCCAGGAAGGGCACGTGCTTGTGGGCTGCGGCGTGGAGGACGATGTCCGGGCGGTAGCGCTCGAAGACCTCACGCAGTCCCGCGCGGTTACGGATGTCCATGAGTTCCAGGTGGAACGCCTGCTGGGGGAACAGGGTCTGCATGTCCCGCTGGATCTGCCAGAGGCTGTTCTCGCCCCGGCCCAGCAGGACCAGGGTCTTGGGCTTGAGGGCCGCGGCTTGGCGGGCGAGCTCGCCGCCGATGGAGCCGCCGGCGCCCGTGATGAGGACCACCTTGCCGTCCACCGCGTCGCTCATGGCGGAGTGGTCCAGCTGGACCGGTTCGCGCCGGAGGATGTCCTCGATGGAGATCTCCTGGATGTCGGGCTTCCAGTTGCGGGCGCCCAGGAGGTTGAAGATGCCCGGCACGGTCTTGACCTTGACCTTGAGGGCCTGGAAGTCCTCGATGAGCTTGCGCACCACCTGGCCGGAGGCCGTGGGCATGGCCAGCACCGCGTGGGTGATGCCGTACTTCTCGGTGACCGCGGCCACCTCGGTGCAATCGCCCAGGACGCGCACGCCGTTGATGCGGGAGCCGCGCTTTTCCCGGGAGTCGTCGATGAAGCCGATGATCCGGTAGCCGAGTTCAGGATGCTGGATCAATTCCTGGGCCACCAGGTAACCTGCCCGGCCGGCGCCCACCAAGAGCGTGCGGTGGGTGGGGCGGACGCGGCGCGAAGGCGTCAGGATCTGCTTGAACTGGGTCTCGAAGGCGACGCTCCGGGCGATGCGCAGGGTGGACCAGAACATGCCGGTGAGCAGGGCCGCCACCACGCCGACGTTGGAGACCTCGACCGAGAGATCCATGGACCCGGAAAGGAACCGGAGGCAGAACGCGAAGATCATCAAGGTCGACGTGGCCAGGCCCAGGCGGATGACGTCCCGTATGGCCGTGAGGCGGTACAGGGGGCTGGTGAGCTGGAACATGGACCCCACCATGCTGGAAATGAGGATCCAGATGGCGATGCGCCGGTAGTTCAGGGCTGTGGCGAAGCCGAGGTGGTCGGCGATGATCCAGGCCATGCCGGCCAGAAGGGCGTCGGCGATCTGCTTGACGGCCTGGCGGACCAGCGGGATATCGGGTCGCCAAAACGGGAGGGCTCGAACGGATTTTTCTGAGTGTTCCATCGTGGAGGATTGACTCCAGGGCCATTGGGGTTGATTGAGGTTAGCATGAAGATATGTGACCGGAGAGTAATTTCATGAACCTTCAGATCTTCCGCCTTGGTTTGGAGCAAGGATGGGGGCGGGCAAAGATGATGAGGAGGTCATTTGATGGGAGCGGGAGACTGGATCCGGAAGGCGGGGGCCGGGCTTTGCAGGTCGGCGGCATCTATTGGACATTTGACTCAACACCCATGAAAAAAAATTTATACAAACAGGAAGGACAATTAGAGAGATTTCCGAGGGGCAAGAAATTTTAGAAAATACCCATCCTTTTGGGCTGTGGAATCCGGCGAACGGGTGACTTGTATTTAATGAATAGATAGTTTTATTGGAATGATGGGGGCCCGGACAAGCGGCGATGGCGGCGGAAGGCGGGCCATGAGCCAGCGGGGAAGGCATGTCCTACCATGCCTTGTGGGCAGGGGAATGGGACGGGCTTTTGCCCCGCCTGGTTTAGGATGGTCTAGCGGCCCCCGCCGCGGAGGACGCCCATTCATGGCCGAACAGCCCTTGCGCCGCATCATCCTGGCCATCACTGGCGCGACGGGCTCCGGGTTCGGGGTGGCCGCGGCTCGGCGGCTGGCCAGCAACCCGGCCGTGGGCGAGGTGACGCTTCTGGTGTCCCCCACGGGGCGGCGCTGCCTGCTGGATGAGTGCGGAATGCGCCTGGAGGATCTCCTGGCCGTTTCGCCCAAACTGCGGCACGTGGATGAACGCAACCTGGGGGCGGACATTTCCAGCGGCAGCCATCGCCAGCACGGCATGGCCATCGTCCCCTGCAGCGCGGGCTCCCTGGGCCGCATCGCCGCGGGCACGAGCGACGGGCTGATCACCCGCGCGGCGGACGTCTGTCTCAAGGAACGGCGGCCCCTGGTGGTTTGCCTCCGGGAGACACCCCTGAACCGGATCCACCTCGAGAACATGCTGCGGGTCCACGACGCGGGGGGCGTGATCATGCCCATCATGCCCGGCTACTACTTCAAGCCCGCGGGGCTGGAGGACCTCTACCAGGCCTTCGCCACCCGCGTGCTGGACCAGCTGGGCCTGCCGGAGGATGATCCCCGGCGGTGGGGCGCCTGATGGACCTGTCCAGGCCAAGGCTGGCCTGCGTCCCGCCCTTCTGGGCCCGGGGAGGGCACCTCCAGACCATCACCGCCCAGTACGGACCCGCGCCCAGGGGGATCCTGCCCTGGGAGCCCCTGCGCCTCGAACTGGAGGACGGGGACGCCCTGGCCCTGCGGGTGCTTCCGGGCACCTCCGGCGTGACGGTGCACCTCTTCCACGGGCTGGGGGGAAGCGTGGACGGCCACTACATGCGCCGGGCCGCGGGTCGCTTCCACGCCGCGGGGCACACGGTCCTGGCGGCCAATCACCGGGGCGCCGGCGAGGGCCGCGGGTGGGCGCGGGGCACCTACCACAGCGGTGCCACGGGGGACATGGCCGCGGTGCTGCGCCTGGGCCGCGAACGGTATCCGGGCCAGCTGCAGGTGGCCGTGGGCTTCTCCATCAGCGCGAACATCCTGCTGCTCCTCGCCGGAAGGGACCGGCATCTGACGCAGCCCGACCGGGCCATCGCGGTGAATCCGCCCGCGGATCTGCTGGCCTGTTCCCTGCGCCTCGGCAAAGGGTTCAATCGGGTCTATGACCAGTACTTCGTGCGCAAGCTGCTCCGGGAAGTGCAGGGCCGCCCGGGCGGTGAAGGACTGGTGGACGTGCGAACGCTCTGGGATTTCGATGCCGCCTACACCGCGCCCCGGGCCGGCTTCCCCAGCCGGGAGGCCTACTACGCGCAGTGCTCCTGCGGCCCCCACCTGGCCGGTGTCCAGATCCCCACGGTCATCCTCACGGCCGCGGACGACCCCTTCGCTCCGGGCGGGGATGTGCGCCGGTTCCCCCTGTCACCGGCGGTGCACCTCCACGAGGAGGCCGTGGGCGGGCACATGGGCTACATGGGCCGCCACGTGCCGGGGTACCGGTGGCTGGACTACGCCCTGGACCACTACCTGGGGCAGCTCACCAATCCATGAACGCGAAACGGACCCCCGGAGGGGTCCGTTCCAGGGAGCGCGGAAGGCTACTTGGCGAAGCGCTTGGAAACCTCGGACCACTTGATGTTCTCGAGGAAGGCGTTGATGTAGTCGGGGCGCTTGATGCCGAAGTCGACCATGAAGGCGTGCTCCCAGCTGTCCAGCACCAGCAGGAGATCCTGCTCGATGGGCAGGCCCAGGTGGTGCTCGGCGATGAAGTAGGTGTGCAGCTTGCCGTCGCGGCGGTTGCGGGTGAGCAGGGCCCAGCCGGGACCGCTCAGGGCCGTGGCCTTGAGGTCGGCGAGGATCTTGTCCTTGCCGCCCTGGGCGTCGAGGGCCTTCTGGAGTTCGGCGGAGATGGTGCTGTCCGCGCCCAGGTTCTCGAAGTAGAGCTCGTGGAGGAAGGAGCCGTTGAAGGCCACGGCCTCCCGGCGCTTGAGCTCCGTGAATTCATTAAAAGAGTAGTTGGGCTTGGTGTTGTCGGCTTCGGCGAGCTTGCCTTCGATCTCGTTCAGCTTGGCCACGTAGCCCTTGTACAGGGTGAAATGCTGATCCAGCTGGCTGTCGCTGAAGCCCTTGAGGGCGCCGCCCTTCAGGTGGTCGTAGTTCTTCGTGTCATAGGCCATGGGAACCTCCATCGCATGCGCGAGTGCGTCTGGGAAATCCTACCAAACAAGTCGGAAAAGAAAAAACAAATTACTCAAGAATTGAAAGGGGCCGGGGGAGCCTCCTTCCAGAGGCCGCCCATGACCCGCGTGGTGACGGGCACGCCGGGGGTTTTGGTGCCCCGGTGGGCCATGCAGGTGTGCACCGCCACGAGCTGGACCCCCCAGGCGGCGGGCCGCAGGCGCGTCTCCAGGGCCGTGGCGATCTGGTGCGTGAGGCGCTCCTGCACCTGGAGGCGGTCGGCGTAGCCCTGCACCAGCCTCACCAGCTTGGAGAGACCCACCGTTCCGCCCTCGCCGGGAAGGTAGCCGATGACGGCGAAGCCCTCGAAGGGGGCCAGATGGTGCTCGCAGGTGCTCACGAAGGGCACCCGCTCCAGGATGACGGGGCAGGGGGCCAGTTCGCCGGGGAGCGGCTTGAGCTCGTCGCCGGGGTCCTGGAGGTAGCCCGAAAGGCGCTCCGACCAGAATTCCGCCACCCGCTGCGGGGTGTCGGCCAGCTCCGGAGAGGTGGGATCCACGCCGAAGCTCGTCAAGAGGTCACGGACGGCCTTCGCGGCTCCCTTGGTATCGAACGCCATGGACACCTCCCGGAGTCCAGGGTGCCAGGATTCAGGCCAGGAGGGTGAAGGTGTTGTTGATGGCGGCCATCTGGGCGGACAGGGCGGCCTGGAGGATGGAGGCGTTGCTGCTCCCCGAGCCCGAGGTGTCCAGGAGGGAGGCCGCCTGGCTCTGGGCCGAGGCGGTGAGGTTGCCGGTGCCGTAGGCCTTCTGGGCCTGGGAGGCCAGGGTGGCCAGGGAGGTCCCGCTGGTGATGGACGAATTGAACCCCTGCAGGGCGGAGGTGGAATCCCCGAAGAGCTGGGAAAGCATGGAGGAGGCCGAACTGGAGGACAGTCCCCCCACCAGCTCGGAGGAGCTGAGCCCCGTGATGGCCGAGGCATCCGTCCCGGACGCCTGGAGGGCTGCACTTTGGTTGTAAATGGCTGTGACCAGGGGCTTGAGGTTGGCCTGACCCACCAGGGACGTCAGGGCGTCCGTTCCGTCCAGGGCCGAGGAACTGGCGGTGTAGGCCTGGGCCAGGATCTGCAGCACGGCCTGGGACTGCCCCGAGCTGCTCAGGGCGGTCTGGTAGCTGTAAAGGCTTTGGGCTGGAGAGATGGCGGTGGTCATAGTTCACCTGTTGGTCTTATCGGCAGGCAAGGGGCCCAACTGAAGCCCCTTCGTCCCGGGGGGGCGATCTTGTGGGATCATCGAGGTACGGAGAGCTACATGACGGAACCCAAGGTCACCTACGCCGCCGCGGGCGTGGACATCAACCGCCAGGACGACGCCCTGGCCCGGATCAAGCCCCTGGTGAAGGCCACCCGGACCCCCGGCGTGCGCAGCGACATCGGCCTCTTCGGAGGCCTCTTTTCGGCCCGGTTCGAGGAGAAGGCCCCCATTCTCGTGAGTTCCATGGATGGCGTGGGCACCAAGATGAAGGTCGCCCGCCTGGCTGACAAATGGGACACCGTGGGCGCCGATCTGGTGAACCACTGCATCAACGACATCCTCGTGCAGGGGGCCCGCCCCCTGTTCTTCCTGGACTACGTGGCCGCCCAGCGGCTGGACCCGGCCATCATCGAGCAGGTCGTCAAGGGCATGGCCGACGCCTGCAAGGAGGGGGGCCTGGCCCTCATCGGCGGCGAAATGGCCGAGATGCCCGGCGTCTACGAGCCCGGCGAAGTGGATGTGGCCGGCACCATCGTGGGCGTGGTGGACGAACCCGAACTGCTGCCGCGCCTGGATGCCATGGCCCCCGGCGACGTGCTCATCGGCCTGACCTCCTCCGGCCTGCACACCAACGGCTATTCCCTGGCCCGCAAGGTGTGCTTCGAGCTGGCCGGCCTGGGCGTGGGCGACATCCTGCCCGGCACGGACCGCACCGTGGGCGAGGCCCTCCTGGCCACCCACCGCAGCTACCTCAAGCCCGTCCTGCCCCTGGTGAAGGCCAAGGTCCTCAAGGGCATGGCCCACATCACCGGCGGCGGCCTCACCGACAACCTCCCGCGGGTCCTCCCGCCCCACCTGGACGCGGCCATCGAGACCGGCAGCTGGCAGATCCCGCCCCTGTTCACGTTCCTCATGGAGCAGTCCGCCCTGCCCCTGGAGGACGCCCGCCGTTCCTTCAACCTCGGCGTGGGCATGGTGCTCATCGCCCCCAAGGGCGAGGTGGCCTCCATCCTCAAGAAGCTGGCCGCCGCCGGGGAGACCCCCTGGGTCCTGGGCGAGCTGGTGGCGGGGACCGGCAAGGTGATCTATCGCTGAGCTGGCGCCGGGCCAGGGCAAAGGCCGGGTCGACTCCCTGGACATCTTCCGGGGGTTCATGGCCTTGGCCGTGGCCGTGTACCACTTCGCCAACTGGTACCCCATCTTCACCCAGGGGCAGCTGGCCGCCGACACCGCCAAGAAGATCGGCGTCTACGGCGTCGAAGGCTTCTTCATCGTCAGCGGCTTCTGCTTCTTCTACCTGTATGGCGCGGAGACGCTCACCCCCCGGGGGTTGAAGGAATTCCACATCAAGCGGTTCTTCCGCATCGCGCCTCTCTACTATCTTGCGGTGGGGACGAACCTTCTCTTCGGTTTCGTGGCGGGTCCCCAGCATTCTCCGCGCATGATCCTGGAGAACGTCACCTTCGCCTTCGGCCTCATCCACCCTAACCATTCCCTGGCCACGGGAGGCTGGTCCATCGGGCTGGAGTACGTGTTCTACCTGGCCTTCCCGCTCCTGGCCTGGGCCGCGTCCCGGTGGAAGCCCTTCCTGACCGTGGGAACCCTGGGCCTGCTGCTCCTGAGCGCGCCCTGGACCTTCCACTACGTGGCCGACGCCCCCCGCGAGGGGAACATGAACTTCCACACCTACGTGCAGGTGGCCAACCACGCCTTCCTCTTCTTCATGGGCGGCATGGTGGCACAGGCGCGCCTGGCGTGGGGGGCGCGGTTCTCCACGCGCACCTTCCTGGTGCTGGCCGTGGCGCTGACCCTGGCCTTCACGATGAAGTACCGGAACTTCTACGACGACTTCACGATCATGCAGGGGTGGCCGCGGTACTACTTCATCTTCATCTGCTTCGCGGGCGTGGCGCTGTTCGCGTTCTACGACTTCCCCGACTCGCCCGTGAAGACCGCCGGCAAGTTCCTGGGCGAGGTGAGCTATTCCGTGTACCTGCTCCATCCGCTCATCCAGGAAGGCCTGAAGGCCCTGGGCAGCGAAAAGCTTCCGCCCCTGGCGGGGTTCTTCGTCGGGCTCACGGTCACGCTGGCGCTTTCGGCTCTGACCTTCCGGTACGTGGAGAAGCCGATGATGGGCCTGGGGCGGAGGCTAAGCCGCTAGGAGCCGTTAGCTACCGCTTCTTCTTTTTCTTGCCCTTGTCCGAGGACCCGAACACCTTGGCCAGGAACCCTTCCTCCTCCCGGGCCTCGCCGTTGGCGCCCCCGGGGTTCAGGAGCTGGCGCACCAACGCCTCCTCCTGGGAGGAGAGCTTCGTGGGCACCGCCACCCGCACGTGCAGGTAGAGGTCGCCGCGGCCTGAGGCCTGGATGCGGGGGACGCCGGCGTTGGAGATCTTGATGACCTTGTCCGCGGGGGTGCCCTTGGCGATCTTGATGGACTCCTTGCCGTACGGCGTCTCCACGGGGAATTCGCCGCCCAGTACCAGGAGTGCCCAGGGCACTTCCAGCTTGCGGTGGAGGTCCAGGCCGTCGCGCTCGTAGAGGGGGTCCTCTTCCACCTCGAACAGCACGAACAGGTCGCCCCTGCCGCCGCCGCCCATGCCCGCCTCGCCCTCGCCCTTGAGCCGGAGGCGCTGCCCGCGGTCCACACCGGCGGGGATGCGGAAACGGACCTTCGTTCGCTTGCCAATTCGCCCAGCGCCACGGCAAGTGTTGCAAGGACTCAGGATGATGCTGCCCCGCCCCTCGCACCGGGGGCAGGTCACGGCCATCTGCAGGAAGCCCTGGCGCACCGCCACCTGGCCGTTGCCGCGGCAGTTGGGGCAGGTCTGGGGGCTGGTGCCCGCCGCGCAGCCGGTGCCTTTGCACTCGCCGCAGGCATCCTGCCGGGGGATGTCGATCTCCTTGTCCTCCACCCCGAACAGGGCCTCCTTGAAGGAGATGCGGAGGTTGTACTGGAGGTCCGAGCCCCGTTCGCCGCTTCCCGAGCGCCGCCGGCCCCCGCCCCCGAAGAGGTCCGCGAAGATGCCGCCCCCGCCGAAGAAGGACCCGAAAATGTCCTGGAAGTCCGTGAACTGGTTCGGATCGAACTGGAATCCGCCGGCCCCGCTGCCCTGGGCGCCCTTGAAGCCGTACTGGTCGTACCGCTGGCGCTTCTCGGAATCCGAAAGGATCGCGTAGGCCTCGGCGGCCTCCTTGAACTTCTCTTCCGCTTCCTTGTTCCCGGGGTTCTGGTCGGGGTGGAACTGCATGGCCAACCTGCGGTAGGCCTTCTTGATCTCGTCGAGGGTGGCTTCCTTGCCTACGCCCAGTACTTCATAGTAGTCACGCTTCATGGAACCAGATTATCACCGTGACCCTGGATCCGTCCCGTCCCCGCCGTCCAGGGAGTCCATCATCGACTCGCTGGCGGCCAGGACCGCGTTGGTGAGCAGCTTCTGGACCTCCAGCAGGTTGAGCTCGGAGCCCTTGACGCTGGCCATGTCCTTGTTGGCCACGGCCATGCGCACCGAGTTGAGGGTGTCGCGCACCAGGGCCTGGTCCTCGGGGGTCAGGTACTTGCCGCACTCCGTGAAGCTGCGGTCGCAGGAGAAGAGCAGGCCCTCCGCGGAGGCGATGTACTTGAGTTCGTCCCGGCGCTTGGCATCGGCTTCCACGTTGGCCTGGGCCTCGCGGAGCATGGCCTGGATCTCCAGTTCGGACAGGCCGGAGCTGGGCCGCATGCTCATGCTCTGCTCCAGGCCGGTGAGGAGGTCCTTGGCGGACACCTTCACGATGCCGTTGGAGTCGATCTCGAAGGCCACCTCGATCTGGGGCACGCCCTTGGGCAGGGGGGGCAGGTTGATGAGGTCGAACCGGCCCAGGCTCTTGTTGTGCTCGGCCAGCTCGCGCTCGCCCTGGAGGACGTGGACCTCGACCCGGGCCTGGTTGTCGGTGACCGTGGTGAAGGTGCGGCTGTCCCGGGTGGGGACGGTGGTGTTGCGCTGGATGATCTTCACGTAGCCGCCGCCCTGGGTCTCGATGCCCAGCGACAGGGGGGTCACGTCCAACAGGACCAGGTCGGTCACCTCGCCGGTGAGCACGGCGCCCTGGATGGAGGCGCCCGCGGCCACCACCTCGTCGGGGTTGATGTCGCGGTTGGGCTCGCGCCCGAAGAAGTCCTTCACAACCTGCTGCACGAGGGGCATGCGGGTCTGGCCGCCCACGAGGATGACCTCGTCCACCTCCTGGGGGGACTTGCGGGCCTGCTTGAGGGCGTCCTGCACGGGGCCCATGGTGCGCGCCACGAGGGGGGCGACCATGTTCTCCAGGTCCTCGCGGGTGAGGGTGGATTCCAGGTGCTGGGGACCGGTGGGGCCCTGGGCGATGAAGGGCAGGCGCACCTCGACGCGGTCCAGGGTGCTCAGCTCGCACTTGGCCTTCTCGGAGGCCTCCTTGAGACGCTGCAGGGCCATGCGGTCGCGGGTGAGGTCGATGCCGGTCGTGTTGCGGAACTGCTCGACGAGGTGGGACAGGATGGCCTGGTCGAAATCCTCGCCGCCCAGGAAGGTGTCGCCGCTGGTGGCCAGCACCTCGAAGACGCCGTCGTTCATCTCCATGATCGTGAAGTCGAAGGTGCCGCCGCCGAAGTCGTAGATGGCCAGGATCTGCCTGAGGCCCTTCTTGTCCAGGCCGTAGGCCAGGGCCGCGGCGGTGGGCTCGTTGATGATGCGCTGGACGTTCAGGCCCGCGATGCGTCCGGCGTCCTTGGTGGCCTGGCGCTGGGCGTCGTCGAAGTAGGCCGGCACGGTGATCACGGCGTCGGACACTTCCTCGTGGAGGAAGGCCTCGGCCGAAGCCTTCAGGGCCTTGAGGATGATGGCGGAGATCTCGGGGGGGGCGTAGCCGCGGTCGCCCACGCCCAGCCAGGCGTCCCCGTTGGGGGCCTTGACCACGGGGAAGGGGAGGCGGTCCAGGGCGTCCTGCACCTGGGGGGAGCTGAACTTCTGGCCGATGAGGCGCTTGACGGCGAAGAGCGTGCGCTGGGGGTTGGTCACGGCCTGGCGCTTGGCGATGTGGCCCACCAGCACGTCCCCCTTGTCCGTGAAGGCCACCACCGAGGGGGTGGTGCGGCTGCCTTCGCGGTTGGGGATGACGCGGCGTTCGCCGCCTTCCATGACGCAGGCGCAGCTGTTGGTGGTTCCCAGGTCGATTCCGATGAGCTTGCCGGCCATTGCTTTACTCCCGAGTATTCGAAACGGGCGGGGTCATGTTCAGTTGGCGTCCTGGGGGGTGTCCCCCTCGGGGTTGTTGTTGACGATCACGCGGGCCGGCCGGAGGAGCTGGTCGCGCAGCCGGTAGCCGCGCTCGTAGATGGCAGCGACCGAGCCATCAGGCAAGGCGCGCTGGGTGGTGGTGGTGAGGGCCTCGGCCGTCTGGGCGTCGAAGGGATCGCCCACCCGGATTTCCAGGGGCTCGACCTCGGCCTTGCGCAGGGCTTCCTGCATCTGCTTGTGGATCAGCACGATGCCGTTGTGGAAATCCTCGACGGTGTTGTAGGTGGCGCTCAGGCAGCGTTCGAAGCTGTCCACAACGGGCAGGAGCTCCAGGAGGAGCTTGCGCTCGGCGAGGGTCACGGCCAGCTGGGTCTCCCGGGCCACCCGGTTCCGGTGGTTCGTGAAGTCGGCCATGAGGCGGTGATGCTTGTCCCGGTGCTCGGACTCGGCCTTCTCGAGGGCGGCGAGGCGGGCCTTGGCCTGGGCCAGCTCGGAGTCGGGGTCCTCGCGGTCCGCGGGCTCCGCGGCGCGGGGCGCCTCGGGCTCATAGTCGGCGATTTCGTCGGCGATGGCCTGGAGATCCCCGCCGTCGTCGAATTCCTCCAGGGTGAGATCCACGGTGAGATCGTTTTCCGGAGGGATGACGTCGGGGGAGGGGCCCGGTTTGGAGGTGGGGTTGGGTTCAGTCATTGATGACTCGATAATGGAATGTTAGTTAAAATCCGTCAAACGTTAGGGGGATTCCTTCGCTGGATTTCGCCCGACCACCAGGCGAGACTCCCCGCCACTTTCCGGTAGTCCAGGCGGAGTGGACCCACCAGGGCGAAGGTAACCTGGGCGTCCTTGCTGATGGTGACCGTCGTCAGGGCCGTGGCCAGGGGCATCTCCTGGAAGAAGGGGTTCTCCGAGCCCAGCAGCAGCTGCACGTCCCGGGTGGCCGCCTCGGCGAAGGCGTTGAGGAGGTGGGCCAGCCGCTCGTGCTGCTCGAAGACCTCCACCAGGTTGCGGTACCGGGACGGGTCCAGGAACTCCGGGCACTTTCCCACTTCCCCGAGGCCCGAGACCACCAGGGGCGAATCCATGGACTGCGTCATGCGGGATGCCAGCTCGGCCAGGGCCCGGGAGATGGCCTGGGCCTCCGAGGCCCGGCCCTCCAGGTCCGAGATGAGGCGGTCGCGCATCTCGGGCAGGGAGCAGCCCGCGAAATGCGCCGAGGCGAAGTTCCCCAGCTCCACCAGGGTGGTGGCCGGGAAGCCCCACCGGTTGTCCATGATCTGGTGTTCCACCTCGCCGCCCGTGCCCACCCAGACGGTGACGATGCGCGACGGGGGCTTGTCGGCGTCGAGGGGGACGAACTCCAGGCGCACCAGGCGGCTGCGGGAAAGGCGCAGGGGCAGGGCGATGCAGATGCCCTTCATGGCCTCCGAGAGGGCCCGGGTGGCGTTGCGCACCCAGTGGGAATCGCCCTCCACGCCCTCCAGCCCCTCCAGGGCCCCGGTGAGGCGGGAACCCAGGGTGGGGTCGGGGCGGATGGGCTGGATGAAGCGGTCGACGTAGTAGCGGTAGGCCTTCTGGGTGGGCACCCGTCCCGCGGACGTGTGCGGCTGGTCCAGGAGGGCCTCGTCCTCGAGATCGGCCAGCACGTTGCGGATGGTGGCCGAGGAGAACGAACCGGGAATCCGCTTGGACAGCACCCTCGAACCCACCGGTTCCCCCTCGACGAGGTAGGTCTCGATGAGCGCCTTCAGCACCGATTCGCTGCGAGGAGAGAGGTTGAGGTTCAAGGTTGAGCTTCCCGGGGCCACGGGCGGGGGGCGCCGTGGGTGACCCAACTATACTTCATTTTGGCGCTTTCCCCGGTGGTCCGCAGTGATGAATCGCTCCATCCGCGGCTCCGGCGCCCCGCCGGGGGCCGGCCTGAAATAGACTTGAGAAATGTACAAACTGCTCGCCTCCATCTGCGACGTGGGTCGCCGCCTCCACGACCGGAACCTCCTGGCCGCCGCGGACGGCAACGTCAGCGCCCTGCTGGACGATGGACGGATCGCCATCACGCCCTCGGGCGTGGCCAAGGCCCGCCTTCAGCCCGGCGACCTCGCCTACCTGTCCCGGGACGGCCGGATCGTCGCGGGCCGGCCCAGCACGGAGCGGCTCATGCACCTGGCGGTGTACCGCCTCTGCCCCGAAGCCCGGGCCGTGGTCCACGCCCATCCCCCCACCGCCATCGCCTGGAGCCTGGCGCGGCCGGACCTGGCCTGCCTGCCCTCCGAGGCCCTGCCCGAGGTCATCCTGGCGGCGGGGACCATCCCCTTCGTGCCCTACGCCCGCCCCGGCACCGCCGCCATGGGCGAGGTGCTCGCGCCCTTCCTCCCCGCCCACCGCCTCCTGGTCCTGTCCCGCCACGGGGCCCTGGCCTGGGGCGAGACGCTGGAGGAAGCCTACAACGGCATCGAGCGCCTTGAGCACGCCTGCCAGATCCTCAAGGCCGCCCAGGAACTGGGCGGCGCCAAGCCCCTCCCGGAGGCCGAGGTGGAAGCCCTGCGCCAGGCCCGCGCCCAGGGCGGAAGGAGACTCCTGTGAAGCCCCTCGACTCCCTCGCCCTGCGCCNNGACGCTGCTGCCCCTGCGCGAGGAGTGGCTGGAGGTGGCCGATCCCGACGCCATGGTCCTGCACATCCGCCGCCTTGCGGTGCGGGGCGCCCCCCTCATCGGCGTGGCGGCGGCCCTGTCCCTGGCGTCCTACGCCGAGGACGGCGCCACCCCGGACGAGCTCCGGCGCGCGGCGGCGCACCCGCGCGGGGCCCGGCCCACGGCCGTGAACCTCATGTGGGCCATGGACCGCATGTCCGCCATCCTGGACGGGGGCCGGTGCCGTCATGACGTGGTGGCCTCGGACCTGGTCGCCGAGGGCGAGGCGATCTTCGACGAGGACGTGGCCCTGTGCGAGGCCATGGCCCGGCGGGGCCTGCCCCTGTTCGGGGACGGCGACGCCGTGCTCACCCACTGCAATTCCGGAGGGCTGGCCACCGCGGGCGTGGGCACGGCCCTGGGCGTCATCCGCCGCGCCTGGGAGGCGGGCCGGGTGAGCCACGTGTACGTGGACGAGACCCGGCCCCTCCTCCAGGGGGCGCGCCTCACCACCTGGGAACTGGCCCGGCTGGGGATTCCCCACACCCTCATCACCGACAGCATGGCCGCCATCCTCCTGCGCGAGGGCCGCATCCAGCGGGTGCTGCTGGGGGCCGACCGCGTTGCCGCCAACGGGGACTTCGCCAACAAGGTCGGGACCTACGGCCTGGCCGTGCAGTGCCTGCATCACGGGGTCCCCTTCCATCCCGTGGCGCCGTGGTCCACGGTCGACCTGGCCTGCCCGGACGGGAACGCGATCCCCATCGAACTGCGTGACCCCTCGGAAGTCCGGGGACAGGGAGGCCGGGCCTGGGCCGCGGATGGCACGGCCTGCTTCAACCCCTCCTTCGATGTCACGCCGGCCTCGCTGGTGACGAGCATGGTGCTGGACCGGGCCGTGCTCACCGCCGGGGAGCTGGCGCAGGGGGCCCTGGGGAGCCTCTAGCTAGCTGAACCTGAGTTTCAGCCTTTCCAGCATCGTGGCGTCCCGGGTCCCGCCTTCCTCCCGTACCAGGCACCAGCAGTCCTGCTCGCGGATCTCCGGCGCGTGCACGGAGCCGGTGGGATGGTGGACCCAGTCGCCGGGCTTCAGGGCGAGGCCCTTGTCGGACATGGAGCCGGCGAGGATCAGGATGCTCTCCGAGCCCAGGTGGCGGTGGGCCTTGGCCCTGGCGCCGGAGGGCGAGAAGGCCAGGATGAGCCGCTGGCCCGCGCCCGGGTCCTGGAGGAGCACCACGCGGCGCCGGCCGTCCGCGCCTTCCACCCAGTTCCACTGGTCCTCGGGGGGCAGGCGGTCCAGGATCTTGCGGGGCAGATGATAGGGACCGGGTTCCGGACGGCGGCCCCGGGCCACGGTCTGGTGCGCGTCGGCGAGGATGGCGAGGGGCAGGTCGGGCTGGGTGCCCAGGAGGTTCTCGGCCTCGGCAGGCACGGGGGTCGCGGGCCAGGCACGCGTTTCGCCGTGCCGGGAGATGGAGGCCAGGGCGGCCTCCAGCGCGGCCTCGGCCTCCGCGGGCGGGGCCTCCTCCAGGCCCGCCGCCAGGGCGGGCAGGGCCATGAGCGTGAGGACCACGGCCTGGCAGGAGGGGCAGAAGAGCAGGTGCAGCTTCACCTTGAGGGTCTGCCAGAAGGAGAGGTTGCCGTCCACGTAGTCGGAAAGCAGCGAGGTGGTGTCTTCACACGTGAGGAACAGACTCATCCGCGTCTCCCCAGCATGAAGGCGTCCAGGAACCCGCGCAGGCCCAGGCGGGCCCGGTGGAGGCGCTGCCTCACGAGTCCCCTGCTGATGCCCAGTTTCTGCGCCACTTCGTCGGTGCTCATGCCTTCCAGGTCCCTCAAGATGAAAACAGCCCGTTGATCGTCGGACAGCCGGATGAGACCTTCGCGGATCTTGCTCCGCATCTGGTCCCGTTCAACCGAGGCCAGGGCCAGCGCGTCCTGGCTCCAGTCCCGCATCCTGTCCGTGTTCATGAGATGCCCGTCAGGGGAGAAACGTGGCAGGAAATCTTCAATGGCGTCTTCTCTTCGGCGGATGCGGGAACGTCGCAACATTAGAGCTTCATTGATGCAGATGCGGTAGGCCCAGGTGGAGAACTTGCTCTTGCCCTGGAAGCGCCCCAGCTCCGAATGGATGCTGATGAGGGCCTCCTGCAGGGCGTCCTGGGCGTCGAGCGTATCCTGGAGGATCCGGTGGATTCCCGCGTAGAACAGCCCCAGATAGGGCCGGACCAGGAGGCTGAAGGCCTCGCCGTCGCCCTCCTGGGCGTCGACGATGAGCTGGCTTTCGTTCGGAGGCGTCATCCCATGAACCTAACGTGGGGAGAGTGGAATGCGAAGGGTGAATGTTGCGCCGAGGCCGATGCCTGGGCTTGAAGCATTAATCTGTCCCTGGTGAAGCGTCACGATCTCCCAGCAAAGAAAGAGACCCAGGCCCGTGCCGGGCACCTGCCGGGTCATCTCATCGCCAACGCGGTAGAACCGCTGGAACACCCGGGGGAGTTCACGGGCGTGGATCCCGTTGCCCTGATCCCGGACCGTGATGATGGCGCATTCCCCATCGGAGTCCAGGGTCACCAGGGTCGTGCGGGGCTCGGGGGCGTATTTGTAGGCGTTGGAGAGCAGGTTCTCGATGACCTGGCCGAAGGCCTTGCGGTCGATGTCCGCGTAGATGTCGATGCCCAGCTGCATGTCCAGGCCGAGCTGCCCGGTGCCGAGGCGGTGGTCCATGGATTCGCCCACCTCCCGCAGCCAGGGGGCCATCTCCGTGCGTTCGAACTTGAGATCGAGGCTGCCTGCGTCGGCCCGGGCGACCTCCAGGAGGTTGCCCACCAGCTCCGTGAGCCGCACCAGGTCGCCGTCCATGAGCTTCTGGATGCGCACCTTGCGCTCGGGGCCCAACTCCCGGGCGAAGAGCGTCTCGATCCAGACGCGCAGGCTCGCGATGGGGGTCTTGAGCTCGTGGGTGACGGAGGCGATGAAGTTCCGCTGGCGGAGCATCAGCTCCATTTCCGAATTGAGCTTGCGGTAGATGTAGCTCAGGCCCAGGAGCACGGCGAAGACCATGACCGCCGCTTCGCCGGCGGCCCGCCATAGGGCCAGGGTGCGTTCCCGTTCCATGGCGTCCAGGACCTCCACCCGGAGGGTGAGGTAGCCGGACTGGTCCAGGAGGATGGGGTCGTCGGGCTCCACCGGGCTGGGGACCACGGCCACGTACGGGAACCGGTTCTCGATGGCGGCCTTGCGGACGGGCAGGGGGGGGAACTGGGGAAGCTTGGCTTCCACGGTGCCCGGCTTGGCGGTGCTGGGATCCCGCTGGAAGACGATGCGGAGGATCTCGGCGCTGTCCATCTGCCAGGCTTCCGCCCGGCCAGCCCGCATGGTGGCGATGCGCGCGTTCTGGAGGTTCCGCGATTCCCGGATCTGGAGGCTGATCCACCATCCCATCTGACTGAGCAGGATGATGGCGACGCTCCAGAAGATGAGGCGCTCGGTGGCTGGAGGTTTGAGGTGGGCCGCTTTCATTCAGGGGGCTGTCAAAGGTTGAGAAACCCAGTCTGAGGCTTACCCCCGGAAATCCACAAGAGATCTTGCATTGCCGTCTCAGGTGGGCATCCTGGTATCGGATGACAGCCATACCGCCAAACCCCTTCAAACCGGGAGCCTCCCCCAACCGCCCCGCCCCCGCCGGGCCGGTGCCGGCCGGATTGACCCCGGGCCAGAACACCGAGCTGCTGGTGGAACTGCTCCACGGCCAGCGGCAGGTGTCCACCCTCACCCAGGAGGTCACCGAGCTCCGGGCCAAGCTGGCCCGGCGGTCCCACCAGATGGGCGTGCTGCAGCACGTGGCCGAGATCCTGGCCGCCACCCCCAAGGCCGCCCAGGTGGCCAGCGTGGTCCAGGACGTCTTCGTGCAGGAGTTCGGCGCCCGGACCTGCATCGTCTGGATGATGGAGGACTCGGGCGCCTCCTACGAGCCCCGCAGCGCCCACGGGGTGCCCCGGGCCGTGGGCGCCAAGCTCCGCCTGCCGGCCCCCAACCCCTTCCCGGGCGCCCCCATGGTCCTCTTCCAGGACCAGTGGCTGGACCCCGCCGTGCACAAGGGCGTCCTGGACCCCCTGCGCACCACGGAGGACACGGCCCTCTACTACATCCCCTTCGAGAACCAGCTCCTGCTCATGGGCTTCGCCATCATCGGCCTGGACGCCGGACGGACCCTGGAGGAGGACCAGAACTCCCTGACCATCCTCCAGCGGCAGGTGGCCGCCAGCATCTACAACGCCTGGCTCTTCCGGGACCTGGGCGAGCAGCGCGACACCCTGCGGCGGCAGACCAGCGAACTTGAGAAGGCCAACGCCGCCCTGCGGGAGGCCGACCGCTTCCGCAGCGAGTTCCTGGCCCTCACCAGCCACGAGCTGCGCACCCCCCTCACCGGCATCATGGGCTTCACCCGCCTGGTGATGGACGGCCTCTACGAGGACGAGGAGGAGATGAACCGGATGCTGGCCGACAGCTACGCCTCCGGCAAGCACCTTCTTGATCTCCTCAACGACATCCTGGATCTCGCCAAGATCGAGAGCGGCCGCATGCAGATCCGCCTGGAGCCCTGCGGCCTCCACGGGCTCATGGAGGAGGTGAAGGCCATCGTGCAGGCCTACCCCCGCAAACCCGGGGTGGACCTCCTCTGGCCCGAGGACCTGGAGGCCATTCCCGAGGTCACCGTGGATCCGGGCCGCCTCAAGCAGGTGCTCATCAACCTCCTGTCCAACTCCCTGAAGTTCACCAAGGAGGGCAGGGTGCAGGTGGTGGTGGAGCGGGGCATCGGCGAAGTGACCCTGGCCGTGTCGGACACGGGCATCGGCGTCTCCAAGGACGCCCAGACCCGGCTCTTCCAGAAGTTCGTCCAGGCCGACGGCGGGCACGCCCGGGAGTACGGGGGCACGGGCCTGGGGCTGGTCATCTGCAAGCACCTCATGGAGATGATGAACGGTTCAATCACCCTGGAGAGCGAAGGAGAAGGCAAGGGGACGACCCTGACCCTCACCGTGCCCATCAGTTGAAGAGATGAACGGAAGGAGCCTTGTCCGGAAAGGGGCAGCCTCGTAAACTGAGGCATCATCCGGAGCCGGCATGAAACGCACCGTCCTTGGTCTCGCCCTTTCCTTAGCCGCCCTTCCCGGCCTGCGCGCCGACGAAGGCATGTGGACCTTCGACAACCTCCCCCTGGCCCAGATGAAGGCCAAGTACGGCTTCACCCCCGACGCCGCCTGGCTGGACCATGTGCGCCTGTCCACGGTGCGCTTCCCCGGGGGCACCGGCTCCTTCATCAGCGCCGACGGCCTCGTGCTCACCAACCACCACGTGGGCCACGGCTGGATCGAGTCCGTCTCCGACGCCGCCCATGACTATGTGAAGAACGGCTTCGTCGCCATGGACCGCGCGGCCGAGATCAAGGTCCCCGGCCTGGAGCTGGCCACCCTCATGAGCATGGAGAACGTCACGGCCGCCGTGGCCAAGGCCGTGCCCGCGGGCGCCACCGACGCCCAGGCCGCCGCGGCCCGCCGGGAGGCCCTGGCGGG
>DBME01000056.1 GCA_002298155.1 Holophagaceae bacterium UBA706
GCGTGCTTGGCTTCCAGGAGCTCCCGGTGCTGCTGCATGTCCAGGATCTGCAGGTCGCGGATGGTCACCTGGGTCATGGAGGCGTCCATGTGGGCCTTGACCTCGTTCCAGGCCTTGTGGAGGGGGCAGGGGTTCTCGTGGTTGTCGCAGCGGGCGAAACCCATGACGCAGCCGGACATGGTCTCGATGCCCTCCAGGGCGGCCACCACTTCGCCCACAGTGATGCGGTGGGCGGGGCGTGCCAGGCGGAAGCCCCCGCGGGGACCCCGCACGGACTGGAGGATGCCTTCCTGGGCCAGGGACTGGAGGATCTTGGCGAGGTACGGGCCCGGCAGCTCCAGATGGGAAGCAAGGTCCTTGGCCAAACTGTACGTCCCGTCCTCCGGCATGGCGGCCAGGGCCCGGAGTGCGTAGCCTGAAGCGGTCGAGAAGAGCATCGCGTTTCCTCTACTAATAAAGGATAGGCGGGTCTTCTTAAAAAACCAACGTAAAACTTAGGCGTTATTGCGTCCTTCGCCGCGTGAGGGTGGTCCCCTCCACCCGGATAACTCCTTCATCCTGAAGCGTCCGGAGGCGCCGGGACAGGGTTTCGGGCGTCATCCCCAGTTGGGCGGCCAGGGTCTTCTTTGTGACCGGAAGCACAAGGGAACCACCAGCCGGAACGTGCTCCCGGATCCAGGTCCGCAACCGGTCCTCGCTGTCCGAGCCGGTGAGCTGTTCCACCTTGTGGATGAGCTTGCGCAGCCACACCGCCTGGGCGTGGATGATGGCCACGGCGAGGTCCGGATCCTCCCGCATGGCGCCCAGGAACGCGGCCTTGGGGAAGTGGAACACCCGCGAGGGCTTCACGGCCGTGGCCGTGGCGGGGAAGGCCTCGCCGCCGAAGAGCGCGGCCTCGGCGAAGCTGTTCACCGGCGTCACCACCGCCAGGGTGGGGTGGGCGCCCGGGGTCCCGCCGGCGCGGGTGAGCTGGATGGCGCCTTCCACCAGGACATAGAACCCGGTGCAGGGGTCGTTCTCCATGAAGAGCATGCCCTCGGGATCGAGGGTCCGCGAGGTGGCAATGCGGCCCAGGCGCTCGCACTGGGCGGGCTGGAGGGTGGAAAAGAGGGGGGCGGCGGACCAGGGCGGGAGAAGCATGGACCCAGCATAGGCCAACTGAGCGCTAAAAACAGGATCTGGCCGGTTTCAGTGCGCAGGCTCCGATTTTCCGCGCCAGGCCAGCGCCCCCAGGAGCGCGAGGATGAGCACGGCCAGGAGGCCCGGAACCAGCCAGGGGCAGCGCGCGGGGGTGGCCACCGGCGACCAGACGAGATGGAAGCTGTGGGCGGCCTCCGTCATGGGCTCGCCCCACAGGACCCAGGAACCGTCCTCCCGGAAGATCCCCGACTTGCCCGTCAGGGTGGCCCGCAGCAGGGGCAGTCCCGTTTCCACGGCCCGCAGGCGGATCTGGGCGGCGTGGAGGTCGGTGGCGGGACTGCGGTCGAACCAGCCGTCGTTGGTGTGGTTGGTGAGGAGTTCGCCACCGGCGATGCGGATCCCCTGGGCCGTGCGGCCTTCCAGGAGGGCCTCGCTGCAGATGAGGGGGTGGACCCGCAGGGGGCCCTGGGGTGTCGGCACGGTGAAGCTGGAACCGGGTCCCAGGACGCCGGCCTCGGCGGAGTAGAAGTCCAGCTGTGGGTCCAGCCAGTCCCGCACGGCGGGGGGGCCCGGCATCCGCTCGCCGAAGGGCATGGGCACGACCTTGGCCTGGAGGAAGCTGGGCTGGCCCGGGCCCTCGCCCCGCAGCAGGTTGTAGCGGCCGCCCTCCGTGCCGTAGAGCCAGGCCACGCCACGGCGGCCGGCCTCCAGGGGCAGGCGTGGGTTGGGGGCCCGGTCGCCCCGGCCCAGCACGGCGCTCTCGGGCCACAGGACGAGGGTGGCGGTGCCGGGGCGGGGCAGGCGGGCCCGGGCGAGCTCGGCATCGGTGCGGGCCCACATCTCCTGCTCCATGCCGGGCCGGCGAACGCCGGGCAGGAAGCCGGGCTGGATCATCACCACGTCCAGTTCGCGCTGGGGTCCCCGGGGCAGCAGCCGCCAGACACCCGCGAAGGAGGCCAGGAGGAGGACCAGCAGGGCAGGGGCGGCCAGGCGAGACCGCCAGGGAGCTTCCCGGGCCACCTGGAAGCCCATCCAAGCACCCAGGCCCCAGAGCAGGGCGGCGAGGCCGTGGGTGCCCAGGAAGGCCGCGCCCCGGGCCAGCCAAGGCACCCCGCCCAGGGGGGCGCCGAAGCTGAAGTCGTAGATGTGGAACCCATAGGCGGCCCAGAGGACCAGCGCCGCTGCCGCGGCCAGGGAGCCCGCCAGGGGGCTGCGGCGTCCGGCCCACCGGCCCAGGACCGCCACCACGGTGAGCCCCAGGGCCTCGTAGGCGAAGAAGAGCACGGCCACCCCCAGGGCGGCCGGGTAGGGCATGGGGGCCTTGCTGTGCATGACCTCGGGCACCCAGTGGAACCCGCCCACGGTGCCCGCCAGGAGCCCCAGGAAGATCCATCCGGCGCGCCGGCCCCGTCCCAGGGCCCAGAAGATGGCCACGGGCAGGAGGAAGGCCGCCACGGCCTCGGGATAGCCCCGGCCCGAGGGCAGGGGGAAGCGGTTGGACACCACGTAGAGCAGGGCGATGAGGAGGGTGTCCCGGAGCGCCTTCACGGGCGGGCCCTCCGGCGCCGGGCGGCCTCGTGGCAGGCGATGCCCGCGGCCACGGCGGCGTTGAGGCTCTCCACGCCCACGGTGGGGATGGCCACCCGGAGGATCCCCCCGGGCAGGTCCGCGCCCTGGAACCCGTGGCCCTCGTTGCCCACGAGGATGCGCACCCGTCCCTCCAGGGGGGCCTGATCCAGGGGCAGGGCCCCCTCGCCCCCGTCCAGGGCCAGCCAGTGGCCCTCGTCCAGGTCGAGGGTCTCCCGGCGCCGCAGAGGCATGAGGAACGCGGCCCCCATGCTGCCCCGCAGGGTACGGGGGGCGAAGGGATCGGCGCAGCCGGGGCCCAGGACCGCCTCCTGGAAGCCGAAGGCGGCGGCGCTGCGGAGGATGGCGCCCAGGTTGCCGGGGTCCTGGATGCCCCAGGGGATGATGACCCGGTCAGGGAGGGGCCCTTCGGGGGCGGGGGCCAGGGCGGCGAGGAGGATGTGCTCGGGGGGGCTGCCGGCGTCCGCCAGGTCCCGCATGAGGGCTTCGCCCAGCACCAGGAGGGGCAGGCGGAGGGTCCGCTCCAGGGGGTGGGGCTTGGCGCCCTCCAGGCGGAGCCAGGTCTCGGGCTGGAGCCGGTCCGCGGCGGGCGCCCCGTGCCAGGCCTCGATGAGCTTGGATCCCAGGAGGAGGGCATGGGTCCGCCGCCCGCCGCCGGCCGCGCAGAGGGCCCGCAGGGCCTTGAACCTGGGGTTGGCCCGGCTTGTGATCAGGTTCTCAATTTCCATGCCTTCCAGCCTAGCGTGAAGGAAAGCATAGGACACTTCCCGGGAACAGGGCAGAATCGAACCATCGTCCACTTTGCGCCGAGCAACACCGGCCTGTACTAAAGCCTGAACAGGGGGAACTGATGCAACCGTTCGTATCCTCGGACCAGAACCTGAAGGAATTCTCCTTCCGGGCCGTCCTCATCGGTCTGGTGCTCGCCGTCGTCCTCGGCGCGGCCAACGCCTACCTCGGCCTGAAGGCCGGCATGACCATCGCCGCCACCTACCCCGCCGCCGTCATCGGGATGGCCCTCATCAAGCTGATGAAGGGCACCATCCTGGAAGAGAACATGGCCCGGACCGTGGGCAGCATCGGCGAGAGCGTGGCCGCCGGCGCCATCTTCACCATCCCCGCCTTCGTCATCGGCGGCATCTGGCAGAAGTTCTTCACCGTCGGGCACTACTTCACCAGCGCCCTGATCATGTTCGCCGGCGGCGTGCTGGGCATCATGTTCGTGGCCCTGCTCCGCCGGGTCATGGTCGAGGACGCCGAGCTGCCCTACCCCGAGAGCGTGGCGGCCGCCGAGATCCACAAGGCCGGCGCCCGCGGCGGCAACGGCACCAGCTTCCTGTTCGGCGCCATGGGCATCGGCGCCATCATCAAGGCCCTGGTGGAAGTGCAGCTCTTCAAGACCACCTGGGAGATGTTCGTGGGCTTCAAGAGCCAGATCATCAACCTGGGCTCGACCCTCAAGGTCAAGGTGCTGGGCGGCCTGCCCCTGAGCTCCCCGGGCATCAGCCCCGCCTACATGGGCGTCGGCTACATCATCGGCCCCAAACTGGGCGCCCTGAACTTCTCCGGCGGCGTCATCGCCTGGGGCCTGCTGGTTCCCATCATCACCTACTTCATGGCCCCCAGCCTCTACCCCGACGGCACCAGCGCCGAGAACTGGCTGGCCCTCTCCGTGCAGGTGTGGAAGTCCATCGTCCGTCCCATGGCCATCGGCGGCATGCTGGTGGGCGCCAGCTTCACCCTTTTCAAGATGCGCAAGAGCCTGGCGGTGGGCCTCACCCGTTCCGTCTCCGACGTGAAGAAGGCCGCCTCCGGCGAACAGACGGTTGACCGCGTCAACCGCGACCTCCACATCATGTGGGTCATGGCCGGCATCGGCTTCGTGGGCCTGATCACCTTCGTCATGACCTGGCAGCTGTTCAAGCTCAACCTCCTGGTCTCCCTGGTGGCCGCCCTGGTCATGATCATCCTGGGCTTCTTCTTCGCCGCCATCTCCGGCTACCTTGTCGGCATCATGGGCTCCAGCAACAACCCCATCTCCGGCCTCACCCTCACCGCCCTGGTGGTCACCGCCCTGGTGATGGTGCTGCTGGGCGTCAAGGGCAAGGAAGGCGTCGCGGCCGTGCTGGGCGTGGCCGCCATCGTCTGCGTCAGCGCCGCCGTGGCGGGCGAGATGCTCCAGGACCTCAAGGTCGGCCACATCCTGGGCGGCACGCCCTGGCGCATGGAGATCGGCGACATCCTCGGCGTGCTCCTGGCCTCCCTGGTCCTGTTCGTGCCCCTGATGGTGCTCCACGAGGGCGACATCAAGGCCCAGGCCTCGGACAAGGTCCACGTGCTCGTCGACACCCGGGTCAAGGCCCTCAAGGAGACCCCCGACGTCAAGGTGAAGTACGAAGGCACCCAGGCCAAGCTCCAGGGCCAGGAAGTGACCGTCGAAACGCTCGAGAAGATGACCTCCGAAGCCCGCACCGAGTTCCTCGCCCCCTCCATCAAGATCACCTACAGCGGAGCCCGGGCTGACCTGCGCGGCGACTACACCCTGCAGGACATCCTCACCAAGGGCGCCGACGAGAAGAAGGAACTCCTGAACCTGGACGCCGGCTTCGGCTCCAAGAAGCTCTCCGCGCCCCAGGCCGGCCTGATGGCCATGCTCAGCCGCGGCATCGTGGAAGGCACCATGCCCTGGCCCCTGATCATCGTGGGCATGCTCATGGGCGTCGCCTTCATCCTCATGCAGGTGCGCAGCCCGATGCTCGTCAGCGTCGGCATGTATCTGCCCCTCGAGACCACCTTCGCCATCTTCCTGGGCGGCGCGGTCAAGGGCGTGGTGGACATGATCGGCGCCAAGCGCGGCCTCAATGAGGCCCAGAAGGTCCGGGTCGAGAACAACGGCGTGCTGCTAGCCGCCGGCCTGATCGCCGGCGAGGCCCTCATCGGCCTGCTGTTCGCCGCCCTCCAGTTCGCGGAGAAGGACTACAAGCTCACGTCCCTGATCTGGGGCAAGGGCGCCGCCCCCGGCGCCTTCGTGGTCAGCCTGCTGATCCTGGCCGGCATCTCCATCTACCTGGTGCTGGTGCCCCTGGCCAACGCCGGTGCCGCCGACGAGCCCGCGCCTCCCAGCGCGAACTTCTGATCGGTCCGCACGTGATCTAACCAACGGGTCCCGGTCTCCGGGACCCGTTTTCGTCAAGGAGGCCCGGGTGGCCCTGACCGTCGGTGAAATGATGACCCTCGTCCCGGTGAGGGCCGTGGCCTTCGAGACCCTGGAGGACGGCCGGGTGGTCCTGCTGCGGCCGAAGTTCCTGAGCCCCGCCATGGGCTGGATCCAGCGCCTGCTGCCCCGGCCGGTGTTCCGGGTGAAGCTGGACGCCAAGGGCGCCTTCATCTGGGGGGTCCTGGACGGGCATCGCACGGCCGCCATGGTGTGCGAAGCCGTGCGCGAGCACTTCGGCAGCGACGCCGAGCCGGTGGAGGAACGGACATTGGCCTTCCTGCACCAGATGGCCTCCGGGGGGTTCATCCGCCTGGAAACCCCCGGTACCCCTTGAAGAGTCGTATATATTAGGTTCATGCACCTCAGCAGCCTGAAACTCCGCACCATCCTGACCATCCTTGCCATCTACGTGGTGGTGGGGGCCGTCAGCCTCGCAGCCTTCTTCTGGGCGGCCCAGGGCATTTCCGAGACCTTCGGGCGGCGCTTCGCGGAGAAGAACGCCCTGCTGGACAAGGAGCGCCTCCTGGGGCCGGTGCGCCGGGAAGTGGCGCTGGCCCGCAAGCTGTCGGACTCCGAGACCATCCGGACGCTGTGCCGGGCCGAGGATGATCCCCGGGCACTGGCGGCGGGCTTGGCGGAGCTGGAGGGGTTCCGGCGGGCCTTCTCGGACCGCAGCTGCTTCTTCGTGGTGGCCAAGAGCCGGAACTACTACTACGGCGACGAGAAGGCCCCCGCCAAGGAACCCAGGTACACGATTCAACCCGGCGACATCAACAACCAGTGGTACTTCGACACCATGGCGAAGGTCGACGACTTCGAGCTCCATGTGGATTCCAATGTGCCCCTGGGCCTGCTCAAGGTCTGGGTGAACGTCATCGTCAAGGACGATGGCCGCAAGGTGGGTCTGGCGGGCACTGGCGTGGACCTCTCGGATTTCATGCACGAGGTGGTCAAGAGCGGCGACAAGAGCGCCCTGACCGTCATGGTCGATCCCCGGGGCACCCTCCAGGCGCACCCCAACGCGCACTACATGGATTTCAACGCCCGCATGAAGGATGAAGCGCGGCGCATGACCCTCTACCAGCTGGTGGACGACGAAGCCGGCCGGGCCGAGCTCCGCCTTCACCTGGACCGCCTCGTCAAGGGCGGCTCGGCCATGGAGTCCTTCCACCTCACCGTGGAGGGCAAGCGCTACCTGGCCGCCGCCACGCGCATCGACGAGATCGACTGGATCGCCATCACCCTCGTGGACCCCTCGCAGGTCCTGGGCATGAGCAGCTTCCTCCCCATCCTGGCCCTGCTGGTGCTGAGCCTGGCGGCCACCATCGCCCTGGTGTCCTGGCTCCTGAACCGCACGGTGCTGGACCCCCTGGCGCGCCTCACCGCCACCAGCCAGGAGATCGCCGCGGGCAACTACGCCATCGCCCTGCCCGTGGACCGGGAGGACGAGATCGGCCGCCTCACGGGCATGTTCAACCACATGGCCGCCACCATCCAGGACTACACCTCCAACCTCGAGCACATCGTGGAGGACCGCACGCGGGCCCTCACGCTCTCCAACCGCAAGATCATGGACAGCCTCGAGTACGCCCACCTCATCCAGGAGAGCACGCTGCCCAAGCCCGCCGTCCTGGATAGGCACATCCCCGACCGCTTCGTCCACTTCCGCCCCCGCGACATCGTGGGCGGCGACTTCTACGCCTTCCTCCCCGCCGCCGACGGCTTCCTCCTGGCCGTGGGCGACTGCACCGGCCACGGGGTGCCCGGCGCCTTCATGAGCATGAGCGCCGGCGCCGTCCTGGACCAGCTTCTGGCCAAGCTGGGCCCCGACGATCCCGCCGCCATCCTCAAGGAGATGAACAAGGCCCTCAAGGCTATCCTCCACCAGGAGGCCGTGGGCGAGCGCGCGGCACGCGGCTGGACCATGGACAACGGGCTGGACCTGGCGCTCCTGCGCGTTCTGCCGGACCGTCTGGTGTTCGCCGGGGCGCGCCTTCCCCTGTGGGTGCTGCCCCCCGGGGAGACGGAGATCCAGGTGCTGCCGGGCGATTCCCACAGCCTGGGCTACCGGCGCTCCCGCCTCGACTTCCCCTTCCGGAACCAGGAGGCGCCTCTGGCGCCGGGCACCCGCTGCTACCTGTTCACCGACGGCGTGCTGGACCAGAACGGGGGCAAGTTCAATTTCGGCTTCGGCCGCCGCCGCCTTGGCCGGCTCCTGCAGGAGATGAGGGATCTGCCCATGTCCGGGCAGGCCGAGGCCCTGGCCAAGGCCCTCGCGGAATATCAGGGCGCCAACCCGCAACGGGACGACATCACCATTTTGGGGTTCCGTACCGGCCCCGCCGCGGAGTAGACCATGGGCGACCTGCACGCCATCCGGCAGTTCCTGGCCTCCGAAGGCATCCTCATGAGCTTCCACGGCCCCTTCCGGCACGGGATCCTGGAGGAGCTGGGCCGGGCCCTGCGCAAGCACCTGGAGTCCGAGTCCACCCGCAAGCCCGACACCACCGACGTCTTCTCGGTCTACATCGAGGCGGCCCAGAACGTGGCCAACTATGCCAACCGCCACAACGGCGGCGACCCCGCCGGAGCCCGCTTCCAGCAGGGCGTGGTGGTCATCGGCAGGCAGGGCGACCACCACATCGTCCAGTGCGGCAACTTCATCCTGCCCGCCGATGGCCCAGCCCTCCTGGCGCGCCTGGACCACCTGTCAGGGCTCGATGCCGCGGCCCTCAAGACCCTGTTCAAGGAGCGCATCCGGGCTGACGTGGAACCCGGCGCCCCGGGGGCGGGCCTGGGCCTCATCCGCATGGCGCGCATCGCAAGCCGGCCCCTGGGCTACGCCATCGTGCCCGGCGAGGACGGCCTGGACTTCTTCTCCCTGACCGTGATCCTATGACCGAGGTCAACATGGTGAACCTGACCTTGCACGCCACCGCCTCCAGTCCCCAGGTCCAGGCTGACGAGAAGACCGGGATCCTCGTCCTGTCCGGGGAGTCCTACCCCGAGAACTCCTTCGATTTCTACCGCCCCATCCTCAGCTGGGTGGCCGACTTCCTGGAGCGGGACCGGCGCAGTCTCACGGTGGAGGTGCGCCTGACCTACCTGAACACCAGCAGCATCAAATGCATGATGGACCTCCTGGACGCCATGGAGGATGCCCACCAGGCCGGCCGCGAGGTGAAGCTCAACTGGTACTACGATCAGGAGAACGACCGTGCCCTGGACCTGGCCGAGGAGTTCAAGGAGGACCTGACGCTGCCCTTCACCATCGTTCCCGTTCCTTCGGAAGGGTGAAACCCATGGCGATCACTGGCCGGAAAGCACCCCGAGGGGATGAAGCCCAGGCGGCGGACGTGAAGGCCCGCCTCCAGGCCCTGCGCGAGGACCCCGCGTTCCGCGACCACCCGCTGTTGAAGGAACTGGAACGCATGGCCGAGGCCCATCTCCGGCTCCTGGGCCGCATGGCGAAGATCACCCGCATCTCCGACGGCTTCCAGGCCCAGATGAAGGCATTGAACGAGTCCCTGCAGCGGGTGAGCCGCACGGACGCCCTCACGGAGATCGCCAACCGCCGGGCCATGATGGAAGAGGTGGGCGCCGAGCGCCTGCGCTCCATCCGCGGTGGGACCCCCATGGCCGTGGTCATGGCCGACGTGGACCTGTTCAAGGGCATCAACGACACCTTCGGCCACGAAGCCGGGGACCGGGTCCTCCACGGCCTGGGCCAGGCCCTCAAGGGCGCCCTGCGCGCCTACGACGTGTGCGGGCGCTGGGGCGGGGAGGAGTTCCTCGTCCTGCTTCCGGGCACGGACCGCGAGGGCGCCGAGGAGGTCGCGGAGAAGCTCCGGAAGGCCGTGGCGGACCTGCGGATCCCGGCGGGAGACAAGGAGATCTCGGTGCGCATGAGCCTGGGGATCGCGGTGCTGGACGGGCATGAACCGCTGGATGCGCTGCTGCGGCGCGCGGATGAGGCGATGTACGAGGCGAAGCGGATGGGTGGGGATCGGGTCGAAGGGTAGGGCGGGTCAATCTGCCAATAACCGAAGTGCACCCGCAAACTTTGCAGCTTCCATTTCGGCCATGCTCATCCGCTCGGCACCCGGGATGGCGAAGGAGGCGATTGCCTCCACTCGGAACCGCACAGGCTCCATGACTGTCTTCCCGCTACTCCTATCTAGTTCAAAACGAACCTTGTCCCCTTCCTTGAGGCCCAGGGCATCCCGGATGGCTTTGGGGATGGTCAATCGTCCCTTTCTGGAAAGCGTTGCAACGGCCGGGCGGCACATTCCGTCACCTCCTGACCAATATGCGGTTCAATCCAGGCATTTCCAGCCCCGCCCAAAGCTTCCCTCTCTCCAAGCGATTCGGTCATCGCCGGCTTGGCCGGCGATGACATGCCAGGGCGATAGGGCGAAGCACGGAACAACCGTGCTCCAAGGGCCCCGCGAAAAGCGCTACTCGATGGGCAGCCGCCCCTGGGTCATGCGGATGATGGCGGGCACGTGCAGGTCCTCGGCCATGGTGGCCATCTCGCCGCTGGGCGTGGGGGCTTGGGGCAGGAGCCGGGTGGGCGTGAGGGACGGGGAGTCCATGGGGTTCTGGGGCACTTCGCCGTAGACCCTGCCGGTGTCCCCGTTGGAGGCGCGCACGACTTCGGAGAACCCGTTCTGGACCGGCTCCTCGTAGGTGACCAGGCTGCCCGATTCCTCCTGGGGTTCGAGGAAGCCGGAGGCCAGCACCGTGACCAGCGCGCGGTCCTCCAGTTCGGGGGCCTCCACCTGGCAGAGCTTGATGTCGGCCAGGCCGTGGTAGTGCCGGCTCAGGAAGCCCATGGCGGTCTCCACGGCGGAGAGCTCCACGCGGTCCCAGTCCGCCATGACGGACACGATGACCTGCGAGGCCGAGCCGCGGTTGTCGCGCTCGAGCAGGGGGCAGTCCAGGGCGCGCTGCAGGGCGTCCAGGAGGGCCTCCTCGCCCCGGCCGGTGCCGGTGCCGATGAGGGCCTCGCGGCCGTTGCGCAGCACGGCCTCCACGTCGGCGAAATCGCCGTTGAGGGTGCCGGGGCGCAGGATGAGGTCCGTGATGCCGCGCACGCCCTGGATGAGGACGCCGTCGGCCACGCGGTAGGCCTCCTTGACCTTTACGCCCTTCTCGCAGAGGGTCAGCAGCTTCTCGTTGGAGACGACGATGACGGTGTCGGCGGTGTTGCGCAGGTTCTCGAGGCCCTGGGTGGCCTTGTCGGCCTTGTTGACGCCTTCCCAGCGGAAGGGGGTGAGGACCACGGCGACGGTGAGGGCGCCGTATTCCCGGGCGCAGCTGGCCACGATGGGCGCGGCGCCGGTGCCGGTCCCGCCGCCCATGCCGCCCGTGATGAAGACCATGTCCGCGCCCTGCAGGTGGGCCAGGATCTCCTCCCGGCTCTCCTCGGCGGCCACGGCGCCGCGCTCGGCGTTGCCGCCGGCCCCAAGGCCGCGCATGCTCATGGGGCCGAGGGGGATCTTCACGTGGGCCTTGCTCTGGGCGAGGCTCTGCTGGTCGGTGTTCATGGCGATGAACTGCACGCCGGTGACGCCGCTCTGGATCATGCGGTCCAGGGCGTTGCAACCCGCGCCTCCCACGCCCACGACCTTGATGTTGGCGCCGGGGAGATGGACGGGATTGGGAAGGAAGGGGATCTCGTTCATGAAGTCACCGGTCAGAACCATTGCTTGATCATTCCAAGGAAACCGCCGCCCCTGTTGGCGCGGCCGGTGGGTTCGCTCATGGCACGGTTGAGGGCTTTGACGGCGCCCAGGGCATTGGTGTAGAGCGGGTTTGCGATGGCGTGGGAAAGGCCCTGCACGTCGTGGACGCGGCCCAGCACGACGCGGGGCCGGCCCAGGATGTTCTGGGCGAGGATGGGCAGGTGGGGCAGCAGCGCGCCTCCGCCCACCAGATGCACGCCGCCGTGGATCTCGTGGATGAGGCCGGAACGGCCGATCTCGGCCAGCACCATGTTGAGCAGTTCGATGGCCCGGGCGTGCAGGACCTCGGCGAGCTCGCGCCGCGCGACCTGGCGGCCTTCCTGCTCGAGTTCGATGTGTTCCTCGGCGGGAACCTGGGAGGGCAGGGCGGTGCCGTAGACGCGCTTGATGCGCTCGGCCATGCCGATGCCGCCCAGGTGCTTGGTGATCTCGAGATCCTTGGTGAAGTGCATGCCGCCGATGGGGATCACCGCGGAGTGGAAGAGGGTCCCGCGCAGGAAGACGCCCAGGTGCGTGAGCTGGTCGCCGATGTCCACGACCACGGCGCCGTTCTCGGCGTCCTCGCGGCTGAGCACGGCCTCGGCCGAGGCCAGGGGCGAATACATGAGCGTGGCGCCCGCGAGGCTGGACAGGTGCAGCGCGCGGTTGATGTTCTCGAGCACGGAGCCCGGCGCGACGATGATGCGCACCTCGGCCTCGAGCGTGTCGCCGATCATGTTCACGGGGTTCTTGATGTCGCGCTGGCCCTTGATGTGGAACATCTGGGGGATGCGGTGGAGGACCGTCTCCTCCTTGGCGAGCTTGCAGCCGTTGGTGGCCTGCTCCATGACGCGGTCGCGGTCCTGGGTGGTGATGACCCGGTCCGCCGAGGCGATGGTGATGGAGTCGCGCAGGTTCTCGCCCTTGAACTGGATGCCGTCCACGGAGACGCGGATGCCGTCCAGGCGGGTCTGGCCCGAGGTGCGCATGGCCTCTTCCACGGCGCGGTTGATGGCCTGCACCGTGAGGTTGATGTCCGTGATCTCGCCCTGGCGGATGCCGCCCTCGGGATTGGCCAGGCTCGCGCCTGTCACGTTCAGCGCCCCGCCTTCTTCCTGGACCGCAATGACAGCGACGACTTTGCTGGCTCCAAGATCCAGACCTAGCAGAACGGGCGGTTGCACCATGAGTATTCCTGTATCCTTGTTCCAAAGCATAGCCGCATGGGAACTGGATTTACAGCGTTGAAAATTCAGCGGGGCTGGGGCTGGGCACGGGGGGGCAGGGAATCCTGGGGTTCGCCCACGGCGATCTCGTCGTCCCAGCGCAGGTCGATGTACCGCAAGGATGCCAGATCCTGCCGCTTGGAGAGCTCGTTGAGGTACAACATCTGGAAATTGGGAATATTCTTCTCGGGTTCCATGCGGGAGAGGTAGATGGGCGCATCCAGCCCCTCCAGGAAGGCCACGGGCCCACGGTCGCTCCAGCGGAGCTCCGTGAGGCGGTCGTAAAACTCCTTCTGTTTGTTCCGAAGGCTTGTGGCAGTGCGGATCAGCTGGACCATGGGCTTGTCTTCCTGGCTTTTGGGATCCGCAACTACGGGAATGGCCAATAAATCAACTTGATTGAGCCGATCCAGCACAATTCCGTCGTCCGACACCAGGAAGACCCCTTCCGGGCGCACGAGCCACAGGATGGGCTTGCGCTCCTCGATGACCAGGCTGAGGCGGTCGGGGGGGTCCCTGCGGATGAGCAGGCCCTTCACCCACCGGCGGCCTTCCAGGGTTTCCCGCAGCTTCTCGGCGTCGAACCAGAACAGGGGCTTGCCCAGGCAGAGCTTGTCGGCGATGGCCTGGGCCTGCTCCAGGCGCTCGCCCCGGCAGCCCGAGATGTTCACCTGCTCAATGGTCAGCTTCTGGAGGCCCAGGTAGCGATGGCCCAGCTCCAGGGCCCCGTAGCCGGCGCCGGTGACCAGGAGGGCCACCAGGGCCACCCGGACCCAGGGCATCCAGGGGCGGCGGGGGCGGGTTCGGGGCAGCAGAGGCATGGAAGGACAGGTTTACCAGATCTCGACCTCGGGTTGGAGATCTATGCCATGAATTTCCCGGACTTTCTCCCGGACGAGGGTCATGAGGTCCCGGAATTCCGTGGCGGTGGCTCCTCCGAGGTTCACCAGGAAGTTCCCGTGCTCGGGGCTCACCTCGGCCTGGCCCACCCGGAAGCCCTTGAGGCCGGCCTGGTCGATGAGGCGCCCGGCGCTCTGGCCGGTGGGGTTCTTGAAGATGCACCCGGCGTTGCGCCGGTCCAGGGGCTGGCTGGTGCCCCGGCGGCCACGGTACTCCTCCACCAGGGCGTTGATGCGGGCGGGATCGCCTTCGACCAGTCGAACGACCAGCCCCAGCGCCAGGTGGCGGTCCCCCAGGAAGCTCCACCGGTAGCTGAACTCCCCCGGTTCGGGGGACTTCTCGACCAGGTCGCCGGCGGGGGTGAGGAACCGGAACCGGGCCAGGACGTCCACCATCTCCCGGCCATAGGCCCCCGCGTTCATGTGGAGGGCCCCCCCCACGGAGCCGGGGATGCCCGAGGCGTATTCCAGCCCCGAAAGGCCCATGGCGGCCACCTCGGTGCTGAGCCGGATGTGCCCGAAGCTGGCCGGGGCGCTCACCTCCAGGCCCCGGCGCACCACCTCGCGCGGGAGCTTGAGGCGCACCACCGGGATGTCCACGTCACCCAGGACCACCAGGTTGCTGCCGCCCCCCAGGACGCGCCAGGGCAGCCCCTCCCGGGCGCAGGCCTTCACGAAGGCCGCGGCCTGGGCCTCCGTCTCCGGCTCGAAGAGCCAGCGGCAGACCCCGCCCACCCCCAGGGTCGTGAGGCGGGAGAAGGGCACGTCCCGCCGGTGGGGGATCGCGAGGAGGTCGTCGGGCCAGGGATGCTGCATCGTTCAAGTATGACGGAGCCGGACGCCTTCCAGGTCCAGGAGCCTCGCCTTGGTCTCCAGGCTCCCGAAAAGGGAGAACCCGCCGGGGCCGTCCGCGGCCAGGACCCGGTGGCAGGGCACCAGGACCGGCAGGGGGTTGCGGGCCACGGCCCGGCCCACGGCCCGCGCCGCCCCGGGGGAGCCCGCCAGGACCGCC
>DBME01000425.1:0-179 GCA_002298155.1 Holophagaceae bacterium UBA706
TGGCCGCCGGAGAGCTGGTTGGGCATGTGGTCCGCGCGGGGCCCGAGGCCCACGGATTCCAGGGCCTTGACGGCCTGTTCCTTGCGCTCCTTGCTCTTCACGCCGCCGTAGATCAGGGGCAGTTCCACGTTCTGCAGGGCCGTGGTGCGGGCAAGGAGGTTGAACGTCTGGAAGACGAA
>DBME01000425.1:247-3868 GCA_002298155.1 Holophagaceae bacterium UBA706
GTTCATGAGGGTGGACTTGCCGGATCCGGAAGGGCCCATGATCGCCACGTACTCGCCCCGGTGGATGTCCAGCGAGACCCCGTCCAGGGCCCGCACTTCCATGTCCCCCATCTGATAGTACTTCTTGATATCGGTAAGCCGGATGAGGGGGGCGTCTGACATGGATGACCTCAAAGATGTTCGTGCCTCGTGTAAGGATGCCTTGGATGGCCCCTCCTGACCATAGGTCTTCGGGGTAGGCCCTTCAGGGGTTTAGACCCGGGGAACCGCCATCTGTTTAGGATAGCGGTTCCCGGAATGAACGGGTCGGCCGGACGGAACCCTACTTGGGCAGGGCGGGCATGCCGGTGCCCCAGAAATTATCGGCCATCCACGGGCCGAAATCGCGGCCCGTAATGGCCTTGAGCATGTCGGGAACGTCCTGGGAGATGGAGGGGGGGTACCAGGCGAACCGCTTCTGGTAGAGGCGGAGGAACCGGAAGAACGCGTCATCGCCCAGTTCCCGATGGAGGCAGGCCAGGAGGTAGGCGCCCTTGGTGTAGAGGATCGTCTGACGGTAGCCGGCGCTTTCGGGGTCGCCGCCCTTGTCGCTGAAGCGGGGCTGCATGTACTGGGTGGTGGGGATGGTGCCCTTGGAGGCCACCTTGGCGGCCCTGACGCCCCAGTCCGCCACGATGTTGTCGTAGACGCCGGGGCCTTTCTTCTTCATGGCCTTGATGGCGAGGGAGGAGCTGTACTCCGCGAAGGCCTCCGACAGCCAGTTGTCGCCGTTGCCGTAGATCTTGACCCGGTTGCCCCAGTACTGGTGCGCGAGTTCATGGGCGATCATGCGGTTCGCCCAGCCCCCGACCGCACCGTACCCGGCGACGTAGCGGGCCTCCAGGTCGGCGGTGGGATTGAAGGCTTCGCGCGTCAGCCAGATCATGCCTGCCGGGGCCTGGCCGAAGCCCAGGTACGGCACTTCCACCAGGTTGATCTCGTCGAAGGGCACGCCACCCAGCAGGGCATCGTAGAAATCGAGGATCCCATGGGCCGTCTTGAGCAGCTGCTCGGCGGTGCTGGGCACCCCCCCGTAGCACCAGGCCCGCACGGTGCGGTTGTTCCGGACCAGGTCGAGGGACTTGTACTTGCCCGCCGCCACCGCGAACCAGGTGATGGGCTTGTCCATGGTCACCTTGACGACGTTGTGGGTGGGCGTCTCGGTGCGGGAGACCGTCCGGGCCGAAGCGATGGCGACGTAGGGCTTCTCCACGGCGATGGTGGCGTCCACGGTGTAGCCCTGGCCCGCCGTCTCAGGCTCGGGAAGCCAGTGGGTTCCGGGCTGGAGGCGCCAGTAGTTGAATTCGCCTTCGCTCTCGTCATCCAGGATGGGGCCATCGATTTCGAACCGCAGCTTGAGGTTCTCCCCGTTCTTGTAGGTCCGTCCGAGGTCCACCAGGATGAAGCCGCCCCGCGCGTTGAAGTTCAGGTCCTTGCCGTCTTCCCGCTGGNNGGACGGATGACGACGGGTTCGGTGGTGTCCCGGCCGAGGCGGTCCACCATCTGCTTGGCGTTCGTGAAATGGAAGGCCAGGCAGCGTGCGCCGGGCCGGATCACCTGGATGGACTCCGTGAGGTCCATGGTGGCGAAACTGCCCCGGGTCGCCTTAAGGTCGAGGGCGATGTGCGAGAGACGGAAGTCGGGATCCGGTGGCGCGTTCCGGGTCCAGCCGATGGGGTTCTCCCCCAGGACGATGGACCGGACCCAACCCCGGTCGAGGAGGGGCCGCTGGATGAACATCGATTCCGTGCGGGAGTAGACGCCGTCGTAGGTGTAGACGTACCGTTCCGCCGCCCCGACGATCTCCGCCGTGACCAGGGTGCCGTTGGAGCCGTTGAGGGCCCGATAGGCCATGAGGTGTTCCACCGGGAGCCTCCGGAGAACCTCAGGGGCGGCGATCCAGGGCACCTGGTCCCGCTGGACGAAGGTTCCCGCGGTGCCCGCGTAGTCCTGGCCAAGGGTGTTCCGCCCACCCATCTCGAGCTTGGGCAGCTCCCGGCCCGCGAACCAGAAGATCGCCTCGGTGAGAGGCTCGCCCAGCACGAGGTTCGCCCCTTCCTCCTTGGGCTTGAGGCGGGTGTTCTCCGCGAGGTTGAAAAGGACCGTCGGCTTCATGGAAGGGTCCTTGACCAGGAAGCGGAAGGAGCCGGTGCCCTTCACGTAGAGGCCCGCGGGCTTGCCGGCCACCATGATGTAGGCCGCCCGGCCCTCGTCCACCTGCACGGTAAGGTCCCCGCAGGTCATGGTCCAGTTCCTGAGCGCGCCCTCGTTGTCGCCCAGGATGGCGTCCCGGGTGTCCGTGACTTCGGGGAAGGGGACCTTGTCCCCGGCCGTCAGCGCCGTGCCCAGGAGGGCGAAAGCGCACGCCAGGGCGCGGAAGGGTTTCGGGAAGGCAAGGCTCATGGTCACCTCAATGGAAATCGCGTCGAATGGGGGCTTGCCCTGGCCACCATGCGGGGCCGGGCATGTATGGAAGTCGACAGGGATCGTTCCGCTGGAACGAGGACCCTGGGCAATTTCCGATCGGATGGTTCCCATTCTCCCCCACAACCCACTCCGGGGCCATAGGGGAATTTCATACCCCACGGGGCCTTGAGGCGGCCGGTTCACCCCTCCAGGGTGAATTCCATGAAGTCGAACCAGTGCCCATGCCCCACCAGGGCGTCGATCTCCGCCTGGACGATGGTCAGGTGCCCATCCTCGATGTCCATGAAACGGTCGAAGAGGGGCCGGTGCCGCGGTTCCAGTTCCGCGACCATGGCCTGGTAGAAGCCGCAGGTCCTGCGCTCCAGGTCCAGGGCCTCCTTGAGGAAGTCAAGCTCGGGCATGCCCGACCCCGGCACCGTCGGCGGGCGCGGGGCGGCGGCGGCCTTGAGGGCCTCGGCCTCGATCTGCGCGGCGGGGGGAAGGATCGTGGGCACCTCCATCGGGCTCAGGGCGCCGGTGCGCACCCATTCCTCCAGGCGGGACTCCAGGTGCTCCAGATGGCCCTGCTCCTCCCGGGCGAGGATCGCGAAGATCCGCTTTCCGTGGGGATCCTCGGTCAGCCGGGAGCTCTTGGCGTAGTGGTCCCGCACCTGGCGTTCGTACTCGATGGCCTTGGCGAGGGCTTGGCTGAGGTCCATGGCGGGCTCCTTAATTCGAATCTACCATCCGGCGCAGGTGCAGCAGGAACTCCTTGTTGCCCTCCCCGCCGAGGATGGGGCTCTCGTCCCAGGCCAGGGGGGTCAGGTCCGTCTCCCGGAAGTAGTCCCAGATCTCCCGGCGGACGNNCACGGCGGGGTCCCGGACGATGCCGCCGGTGCCCACGTCGTCGCGGCCCGCCTCGAACTGGGGCTTGACCAGCAGGATGGCGTCGGCGCCCGCGGACAAGGAGGGCAGGATGGGCGGTATGGCCAGCCGCAGGGAGATGAAGCTGAGGTCCGCCACCAGGAGGGAGCAGGGCTCCGGCAGACGGGAGGGATCCCACAGGCGCAGGTTCACCTGCTCCATGGAGACGACCCGGGGGTCGCTGCGCAGCTTCCAGTGGAGCTGGTTGGTGCCCACGTCCACCGCGTAGACCCGCAGGGCCCCGCCCTGCAG
>DBME01000425.1:3896-8324 GCA_002298155.1 Holophagaceae bacterium UBA706
CTTGAGGCCGTGGGCCAGCTTGAGGCCTCCCCGGCTCACGAAGGGCAGCGCCTCCCCGCGCAGGCGGATGGGGGCGTCCTCCTCCACCTGGGCGCCGGCCTTGGTGACGGGGCGGTCCTCCACCAGCACGTCCCCGGCCATGATCCGGGCCGCGGCGCGGCTGCGGGTCTCGCAGAGCCCCCGCTGCACCAGGAGGAGGTCGATGCGGACCTTAGCCATGGCCGGACCCCGGCTTGCGGCGCTTGATCTCCCGCCGGTACTGGCCCACGTTGCGGTTGTGCTCGGCCAGGCTGGGCGCGAAGTTGTGCCCCCCGCGGCCCGTGGCCACGAAGTAGAGGTCCCGGCCCATCTCGGGCACCTTGGCCGCTTCGATGGCCGCGGCGCTGGGGATGGCGATGGGCGTGGGCGGCAGCCCCGACATGGTGTAGGTGTTGAACCGGTGCACGCGATGCGTGTCGTCGGGGGTGGGCGCCGTGAACCGCAGGTCGCCGGTGAGCCACCGGGCATAGAGGGACGTGGGGTCGCACTGGAGACGCATGCCGATGCGCAGGCGCTGGGCGTAGACGCCGGCCACCTTGGGGAGTTCCTCGGGCAGGCGGGTCTCCTTCTCCACCAGGCTCGCCATGATCAGGGTCTGGTAGGGCGGCAGCGCCCCCCCGTCCAGGGTGGGCAGGACCTTGTCCCGGAAGGCCTCCGCCATGGGCAGCATGATCTCCTCGGGTTCCATGGCGTGGTTCACCCGGTAGGTGGCGGGGGCCAGGAGGCCCTCCAGGGTCTCGGCTTCGGGGAAGCCCGCGGTCGCGGCCAGGCGCCGGCTCTTCCACAGGGTCCAGAAGACGTCCTCGGGCACGAAATCCTTGAGGCGGTGCTGCACGGCCCAGGCGTGGGCCCCCACCGGCAGGGTGATGTTGGTGAAATGGATATCCGCCCGGCGAAGCTTGTTGGCGACGTCCGAAAGGGAGGACCGGGGCTCGATGGTGTACTCGCCCCGGATCAGCTGGAGCTTCCGGGCCCGGGCCCAGAGCTTGAAGAGGGTCGCGCTCCGGATGAGCCCGTCCCGCTCCATCTGGTCGGCCAGGGCGTCCACGGTGGTTCCGCGCTTGACAAGGAGGGTGGCCTGGCTCGCCAGGGGGCCCTGGCGTTTCCAGAACCAGAGGCCCGACAGGGGCAGCAGGCTGAGGATGCCCACAGCGGCGAGGAGTCGGATGGAAGTGCGGGAACGAGCCATGATTCCAGCCTAAGCCAGTGGCCCGGAACAAGTCGAACACTTCGACCCACAATGGCATGGCGGGCCGGATTCCGGAGGACGAGGCCTTCACGTCAAGCCGGCGCGGCCCCCCGTAAGATTTCCCCGCCCAGGGCATGGAACGCCCGCGGGCGTGGGGGCATCTATTGTATTAATGGTTAATTAATGCCCCAGTCCCCGAACTACCACCGCCACATCGGCCCCTTCTCCGCGACGATGCTCATCGCCGGTTCGATGATCGGCAGCGGCATCTTCATCGTGCCAGCGGAGATGATCCGCATCGGCGGCACCGGGGGGTTCCTCCTGGCGGCCTGGGGGTTCACCGCCCTCCTCACGCTCCTGGGCGCGCATTCCTACGGTGAGCTTGCCGGGATGTTCCCCGGCGCGGGGGGCCAGTTCGTCTACCTGCGGGAAAGCTACGGGCGCCTGGCGGCCTTCCTCTATGGGTGGGCCGTCTTCACCATCATCGAGACCGGCGCCCTGGCGGCGGTCACCATGGCCTTCGGGAAGTTCCTCGGGGGGTTCCTGCCCTGGATCAGCGAGACCCGCTACCTGGCGGGCCCCTGGGAGGTGCGGGCCTTCGAGGCCGTGCCCGGAATCGTGGTGGGCCCCTACCACCTGGGCCTGACCCCGGCCCGGGCCGCGGCCATCGCCGTCATCGTCGTGCTCAGCGCGGCCAACGCCTACGGGGCCAGGATCGGGGTCTGGATCCAGAACGTCTTCACCGTCGCCAAGCTCGGCAGCCTCGCGGCCCTGATCCTGGTGGGACTCCTGGCGGCCGCGCCGGCCCACGCCGATCCCGTCATCCCCCGGGGCGCGGACGCGGCCCTGCCCTTCCTGGCGGCGGTGCTGGTGGCCCAGAGCGGCAGCCTGTTCTCCTCGGACGCCTGGAATTCCATCACCTTCATCGCCGCGGAGGTCCGCGACCCCCGGCGCAGCATACCCCTGGCCCTCCTGGCGGCGCCCGTGATGGTCCTGGGTCTCTACCTGCTGGCCAACCTGATCTACCTCCGCGTCCTGGGCGTGGGCGGCATCGCGTCCGCCCCGGCGGACCGGGTGGGCACGGCCACCCTCCATGCCCTGTTCGGGCCCCGGGGGGACTCGGCCATGACCGTCGCCATCCTGGTGAGCACCTTCGGGTGCGCCAACGGCCTGGTGCTGGCCGGCTCCCGCCTGTACCAGACCATGGCCGCGGACGGGCTGTTCTTCCGGGGGGCGGCGGAGCTCAACCGGAACGGGGTTCCGGCGCGGGCCATGGCCTACCAGGCCGCCTGGGCCAGCCTCCTGACCCTCACGGGCACCTACGCCCAGCTCCTGGAATACTGCATGGTGGCGGCCACCCTCTTCTACGTGCTGACCGTGGCCGGGATCTTCGTGCTGCGCCGTCGCAGGCCCGAGCTGCCGCGGCCGGTGAGGATCCTGGCGTACCCGCTGCCGCCCATCCTCTACCTCGCGGGCGCCTGCGCCTTCATCGGCGCCCTCCTGATGCACCGCCCCTCCTTCAGCTGGCCGGGCATCGTCCTCGTCCTCCTGGGAATTCCGTTCTACGCCCTCATGGCAAGGCGCCCCTCCCCCCGGGATTGAGCCGCCGAAACCTTCCCTTCCGGGGCTCCGGCACCTGGGTTAGAGTGCTTGCGGATACCCACATGACAACCCAACCCGGCTACCAGAAGACCTTCGGCACGTTCTCCGCGACGATGATCATCGCGGGCTCCATGATCGGCAGCGGCATCTTCATCGTGCCCGCGGAGATGGTGCGCACGGGGGGGACCGGCTCCTTCCTCATCCTGGGATGGGTCTTCGCGGCGGTGGTGACCCTCCTGGGGGCCAACGCCTACGGGGAACTGGCCGGAATGTTCCCGCGGGCCGGCGGCCAGTACACCTACCTGCGGGAGAGCTTCGGCCCCTTCCCGGCCTTCCTCTACGGGTGGACCTCCTTCACGATCATCCAGTGCGGCGTCATCGCCGCGGTGGCCATGGCCTTCGCCAAGTATCTCGGAAGGCTCGTGCCCGCCCTCAGCGAGACGCGCTTCCTGCTGGGCCCCTACGACGTCCACCCCATCCACCTGGGCGGGCACATCACCGTGGGCCCCTACCACTTCGGCGTCACCCCCGCGCGGCTTTGCGCCATCGCCCTCATCCTGTTCCTGAGCAACGTGAACCTCTTCGGCGCCCGGCTCGGGGCCCGCATCCAGAACACCTTCACGGTGGCCAAGCTGGGCAGCCTCGCCGCCCTCATCCTGGTGGGCCTCCTGGCCACGGCCCCCGCGGTGTCCCACGCCGCGGTCATCCCCCAGGGCGCCGACGCCGCCATGCCCTTCCTGGCCGCCCTCATGGTGGTGCAGACCGGCAGCCTCTTCTCCGCGGACTGCTGGAACTTCGTCACCTTCATCGCCGCCGAGATGAAGGAGCCCCGGAAGTCGATCCCCCTGGCGCTCCTCATCGGCCCCCTCGCGGTGCTGGCCATGTACCTCCTGGCCAACGTCGCCTACCTGCGCATCCTGGGCCCCGCGGGCATCGCGGGCGCCCCCAGCGACCGCGTCGGCAGCCAGCTCCTGGGCGCGGTGCTGGGCCCCCGGGGCGACCTGCTCATGACCCTGGCGATCCTGGTGAGCACCTTCGGCTGCAACAACGGCCTGATCCTTGCCGGGTCCCGCCTCTACCAGGCCATGGCCGCCGACGGGCTCTTCTTCCAGAGCGCCGTGAAGCTCAACCGGCACGGCGTGCCCGGGGTGTCGATCGCCATGCAGGCGCTGTGGGCCAGCGTCCTGACGCTCACGGGCAGCTACAGCCAGCTGCTCGAGTTCTGCATCTTCGCGGCCCTGCTCTTCTACGTGCTGACGGTGGCCGGGGTCTTCGTGCTGCGCCTCCGGCGGCCCGACCTGGAGCGGCCGGTGAAGGTGTTCGCCTATCCCGTCTTCCCCGCCCTCTACATCCTGGGCGCCCTGTGCGTCATGGCCGCGCTCCTGGTGTACCGCCCCTCCTTCACCTGGCCGGGACTGGCCCTGGTGGCCCTGGGCGGCCCCGTCTACCTCCTGGTGATGAAGTCCTACCACCCCGCGGTGGCCGCGCCCACGGCCTGATCACCCCCGCATCCCCTCAGTTCCTGGCCTCCTGTTAGTGCCCATCCAGGAAGACCTGGCACTATTCAGGTAGTTCTTCCTTCTCCGCGATCCTCCGCG
>DBME01000097.1 GCA_002298155.1 Holophagaceae bacterium UBA706
GGCGGTGACGGTGTAGATGGAGGAGGGCGCGATGACCAGGGGGGTGCCCGAGATGACCCCCGTGACGGCGTCCAGGGCGAGGCCCTGGGGCAGGGCCGGTTGGATGGAATACGCCGCCACGGGGCCGCCGTCGCTGGAAGGGGCGAGGGGCGTGATGGCGGTGCCCCTGACGAAGGCGGGCACGGGGCTGGGGTAGGCCAGGTGGGCTGGCGCCGCATCCATCACCGTGAGGTCGAGGGTGGCCGTGGTCGAGCCCAGGGCGTTGGTGGCCGTGACGGTGTAGGTGGTGAGGGGGCTGCGCTCCAGGGGCGTGCCCTGGATGAAGCCCGTGACGGGGTCCAGCACCAGACCCTTGGGCAGGGCGGGTGCCACGGCATAGCTCGCCACGGAGCCCCCGGTGCTGTCGTTGAGGATCTCAGGAATGGCCACGCCCACGGTGAAGGTGGCCGAACCGGGCGCGTACGTGAGGCCGGCCGGGGCCTCGGCGTCGTCCTCGACCTCCGGAATGACCAGGGTGGTGCTCTCCGCCGCACCGGTGGCGTCCTCGGTGGCGGTGAGCTCCAGCACGAGCTGGCCGGGGGTGGACACGGCGGCGTTCCGCAAGGCGGGAGCGGAGCTTGCGGGCACGTTGAGGAAGGTGACGGTGGCGGTTTCCCGCCCCTGAAGGATCTGCCCCCCGGTGAGGTCCCAGTGGTAGGAGAAGCCCGGCTGGGCCGCCGTGGAGGCCGTATCGACGCCCTGCTGCAGCTCGGAGACCAGGGGTGCGGAGATGACGGGACCGTGATGGACGGGGATGGCCAGGGTGTCCTGCACCGAACCGGCCGCGTTGGTGACGGTGCAGGTGAGCCCCAGGTCGCCCACCGCGCCCGCGGTGAAGGTGAGGGACGGGGTGCCGGCCCCAGAGGTGGCGGTTCCGTTGGTGACCGTCCAGGCATAGGTGGCCCCCGCCTGGGGGGGGATCGAGGCACGGTAGGCGCCTTGACCCGCGGTCAGCGAGGCGGGGCCGGAGATGGCCTCCATGGCGGGGGGCGTCCCGGCGGGGCGGTTGACGACGTAGTCGGCGCGGTCCCAGGCCCAGTTACCGCAGCCCGTGGCGGCCAGGAGGAGCGCCAGGGCGGCGGACCCTGTGGCGGGACGGAGGGAAGGACGTCCAGGTCGGGTGGGGATGGGGGTTGTTGAATTGGACATGGTCCCTCCGGGAGCGGTGGGCAGGTGGGACCAATATAAAATAATAATATAGACAGGCCAGCGAACGTGAAGGGACTTCCGCCCTCACCAGCTGACCCTCTTTTGGGAAATCAAAGCTTCCGGATCGGGCGCTACCGGGAGGCTTCGCCGAATCCCCCGAATCGCAATGGAGCGGTCCTATTCCAGCCCCTTCACGCCCCTCCCTGGCTTCCCCGCTTCTCCTCCAGCTCCAGCCACTCCATCTCGAAGTCCTCGAGCTCCGCCTTGGCGGCGTCCCGGTCACGCAGGGCCTGATGGCCGGGGGCTTCGGCGGTGATGAAGGCGCCGGGGTCGGCCATGGCGGCCTCCAGGGCCTGGATGCGGCCGTGCAAGGCGGCCATGGCGGCGTCGATCTCGGCCAGGCGGCGCTCCTCCTTCTGGGAGAGGCCGGCCTTGCGGGCCCGGGCCTCCCTCGCGTCGGCGCGGGCGGCCTTGGCGGCGGGCTCCACTTTGGGGGTTTCCAGGGCGCGCTCCGCGCGCAGGCGGCGCACGGAGGCGGGGTTGCCCTCGTAGAGCTCCCACCGGGGGGTGCCCCCGGGGTTGTAGGCCAGGGTGTGCGTGGCCACCTGGTCCAGGAAGAACCGGTCGTGGCTCACCAGGAGCAGGGAACCGGGGTAGTCCAGCAGGGCCTCCTCCAGGTTCTGGAGGGTGGGGATGTCGAGATCGTTGGTGGGTTCGTCCAGCACCAGCAGGTCCGCGGGCTGGAGCATGGCCTTGGCCAGCAGGAGCCGGTTGCGCTCGCCCCCGGACAGGGTTCCCGCCAGGCGCTTCTGCTGGTCCGTGGGGAAGCCGAAGCGCGACAGGTAGACCACCACCAGCAGGTCCTGGCCGCCCAGCTTCACCATGGAGGCGCGCTCGGCGATGTTGTCGGCCACGCTCAGGTCGGCGCGCATCTCGCCCCGGCCCTGGGAGATGGCGGAGATGGAGAGCTTGGGGTGGCGCGAGATGGCGCCTCCGGTGGGTTCCAGCTCGCCCAGGAGGAGCTTGAGGAGGGTGCTCTTGCCGCAGCCGTTGGGGCCCAGGAGGGCGATGCGCTGGCGGCGCTGCAGGACCAGGTCCAGGCCACCGGCGAGCTCCGCCGTGGTGCCGGGGTAGGTGAAGCGCACCTTCTCGGCGGTCAGGAGGGAATCGGAACGGTTGGCCCCGCCGGCGAAGGTGAGGGATACCCGCTGCTCCTCGCGGGTGCGGTCCTTCACGTCGTCCTTGAGGTCGAGCACGTCCTGGATGCGCAGCTTGGACTTGCGGGTGCGGGCCTTGGCGCCGCGGCGTAGCCAGGCCAGTTCGCGGCGCAGGCGGTTCTGCATGTGCTCGGTGAGGCGCGCCTCCCGGAACTCGCGGTCGCTGCGCTCCAGCAGGTAGTCGCTGTAGGAGCCGTCGTAGCTGGTCACGGCGCCCCCTTCCAGCTCGAGCATGCGGTCCACGACGCCGTCCAGGAGGTGGCGGTCGTGGGTGATGAGCAGGAGGGCTCCGCCGAAGCCCTGGAGCCACAGTTCGAGCTTCTCCACCTGCTCGGGGTCCAGGTGGTTGGTGGGCTCGTCCAGGACCAGCACGTCGGGGTCCTTGAGCCAGGCCTGGGCCAGGGCCACGCGCTTGCGCCAGCCGCCGGACAGGGATTCCACCGTGGCTTCCAGGTCCACCAGGCCCCAGGTGGTCTGGGCCTCCTTGAGGCGCGGTTCCAGATCCCAGCCCATGTGGTGGAGGTGGTGCTCCACGCTGTCCAGCTCCTGGTGGAGCCGGTCCGCCTGGTCGGCGGTAGCCCCCTGGAGGGCTTCATGGATCTCCCCGTGGCGGGCGATGAGCGCCCGGTGGTCGGCGAGGGCCCCCTCCAGGGCCGCCCGCACGGTGGCGTCGGGGGCGAAATGCGGATCCTGGGAAAGGTGGGCCACCCGCAGGCCCTGGGTCATGACCACCTCGCCCGCGTCGGGCGTTTCCTCCCCGGCCAGCAGCTTGAAAAGGGTGGACTTGCCCGCGCCGTTGCGCCCGATCAGGCCCACCTTCTCGCCCATCTGCAGGCCGAAGGTCAGCCCCTCGAGGATGGGCTGGGCGCCGAAGCGCTTGGTGACCTTGACGAGACTGAGGGCGACGGCCATGGGTACTCCTGAACCCTCCAGCATCTCACGGGGCGGGGAAATGCTTCACCTGAGGTTCCGTGGAACGAAGGGGAGCCCGATGGCATCTGATGTATTGTTTATGAAATTCCCTTGATGAAGCTGACACGACTCCTCCTTCCTCTCCTGTTGGTCCTGCCCCTCGCGGCCGCCGGTCCTTTCATCGAGAAACCCTATCTCCAGCTGGGCGCCGACGGGGCGTCCCGCGGCTCCCTCGACCTCCTGTGGCACGCGGCGGACAACGACAGCGTCTGGTCCGTGGAAATCCAGAAGGGAGGGGGGCCCTGGACGGCCATGGCGCCGCCCGTCTGGAGAAGGGTGGCGGTGGCATCGGTGGCGCCGCACCGGGTGTACACCGCCACCCTGACGCCTCTGACCCCCGGCGAGCGGTTCACGTACCGGGTGAAGGTGGGCGGCAGGCCCGCCTTCCAGGCCCGCGCCGCCGCCCGGAAGGGGCCCGGGCAGGGCCAGCGGGTGGCGATCCTGGGCGACCTGGCCCGGGGCGGGCCCGATCCCAAGGCCATCGCCTGCCGTCTCGTCCACGAGCGCCCGGACCTGGTGGTGACCACCGGGGACATGGTCTACCAGGACGGGCGCATCTCCGAATACCGCGAGAACTTCTTCCCCGTCTACAACGCCGACGCGTTGGACCCCCGCAAGGGCGCGCCCCTCCTGCGGAGCACCCTGATGGTGGGCGTGGTGGGCAACCACGACGTGGGTGAGCGTGGGCCCTCCCACCGCTTCTCCACCGAACCCGACTCCCTGGCCTACTACCTCTACTGGGACCAGCCCCTCAACGGCCCCTCCGCGCTCCAGGCGCCGCCCATGGTGCCCGCCGCGCGCTGGTCCTGGCGGCCCTTTCTGGACGCCGCGGGGAACCGCTTCCCGGTCATGGGCACCTTCTCCTTCCGCTCCGGCGACGCCCACTTCACCGTCCTGGATTCCAACATCCATGTGCGGTGGAACACGCCCCAGCTGAGGGAATGGCTGGAGAAGGACCTCGCGGGCGCCCGGGACGCCACCTGGCGCTTCGTGGTCTTCCACCACCCGCCCTTCAGCGGCAACCGCGACTACCAGGAGATGTGGATGGGTCAGCTGTGGCCGATCTTCATGAAATACGGCGTGGACGTGGTGTTCACGGGCCACGTGCACACCTACCAGCGGACCCGCCCGCTGCGGTTCTCACCCGCGCCGAGGGCGGTGGCCGCCCTGGATCCCGCCACCCAGCAGGGGGAGCTCCAGGGCGAACTGGAGTGGGACACCGTGTGGGATGGCAAGGCCGAGAGCCGGCCCGATGGGATCATCCACATCGTCACCGGCGCCGGCGGCGCCAACCTCCACTTCAAGGGCAAGGCCGTGAAGCAGTCGCGGATACGCCCGTTCCTGGACAACTACGTGCTGGATACGCACTCCTTCAGCCTCCTGGACATCCACGGGGGACGCCTGGATTTCCGCCAGGTGGGCGTGGATGGGGCGGTGCTGGACCAGTTCACGCTGGTCAAGGGCCCATCTCAGTAAGGCTGGGGCGCTTGGAACGCGGGCGGGGGCTGATCCATTGCAGTGTGGCGGTGCAGGCGAACTGATCAGGCACAGAGCTCCACTGAGGCACAGAGGACACAGGAAAGCTCCCAGGGGGGCGGCTTTCGCATCATCGCGGGCCTG
>DBME01000052.1 GCA_002298155.1 Holophagaceae bacterium UBA706
GCCTATCGCCGAGGCGCCGAGAAGCCGAGGATCGCCGAGGAAGAAGAATTTAGGGGATGATGCGGGTACCGGTCTCGCCCCGGAGTGCTGCGGCCAGATGGGCGGGGTCCGTGATCAGAGCTTCCTTGCCGCCGCCTTCGATGAAGGACACAACAGCCTGTACCTTGGGCAGCATGCTGCCGGGCTTGAAGTGGCCTTCCTGGATGTACTGCTTGGCTTCCGCAACAGTCATGGAGGCTAGCGCTCGCTGGGTCGGCTTGCCGAAGTCCAGGCAGACCTTTTCCACGGCGGTGGAGATGATGAGCAGTTCCGCGCCCAGCTCCCGGGCCATGAGGCTCGAGGCCAGGTCCTTGTCGATGACCGCCGCGGCGCCCGTGAGCTCGCCTTCGGGGCCTTCCACCACGGCGATGCCGCCGCCGCCGCCGGCCACCACCACGAAGCCCGCATCCAGCAGGGCCTTCACGGCATCCAGTTCAAGGATGGCCTTGGGCGCGGGGGAGGCCACCACGCGGCGGTAGCCCCGGCCGGCGTCCTCCACCAGATCCCAGCCGTCCTTGGCGCGGTGCTCCTCGGCCTGCTCGGCATTCATGAAGGAACCGATGGGCTTGTTGGGCTTTTTGAAGGCGGGGTCGTCCTTGTCCACCAGCACCTGGGTGACCACGGTGGCCGGGGTGCGCGCGATGCCGCGGCGCTTGAACTCGTTGCGCATGGCCTTCTGCAGCTGGTAGCCCAGGGCGCCCTGGGTGTCGGCCACGCAGGAATCCAGGGGGACCATGTGCAGCTCGGGGGCGGCGATTTCCGACCGGCGCAGGATGAAGCCCACCTGGGGCCCGTTGCCGTGGGTGACCACCAGGCGCAGGTCCTCGGCCTTGAGCATGGATGCGATGTGCACGCAGGTCTGGGCGGCGGCTTCGTACTGGTCGGCCACGGTCTGGTGGGTGTCGTCCGCGATGAGAGAATTGCCGCCGATGGCGATTACCACGGTACGGGTCATGGGGTTCCTCCGAATGAAAAATTTTACCCCTTATGATAAAATATTTTCAAACTAATTTCGACCCCCAGATCGTCTTTACCTGAGACGTCATCTCAAAGAGTGATTCAAGGCACATTGGCCCCCCCAAGGCCCCGCGCGCCCCTTCCCGTGCTGCATATTAATACGACCCTCCCGGAGCCTTATCATGCCCATGCCCACTTCCCTCGCCATGGTCCACGACGACGTCACCATGGGTGAGTGGCACCTGCTCCACAAATCGGCCATGGCCAAGATGTCCGAACTGTCCGACGCCCTCACGGGGCAGGACTGGGCCCGCGTGGACAAATCGGTGCGGTGGGTCTACGAAGTGCTCCGGCCCCACAACGAAGCCGAGGAGCGCGAGATGCTCCCCCTGCTTGAAGAGGTGGGTGCCGAGGCCCTGGCCGACCAGCTCATCGGCGACCACCGGGAGATGTGGGAACTGACCCTGGGGCTCCTGTCCGCCAACGACGGCGGCGCCGTGGCCGAGCCGGGCGCCTACCAGGAGGCGGCCCGCAGGCTGCTTGACCTGATCCGCCAGCACGTGGACACCGAAGAGCACATCATGCTGCCGCTGCTCAAAGGCAAGTCCCTCTACCCCGACGCGGACGTCAACGCGGACGGCTACCTCATCCTGGAAAAGACCCTCCTGGCCCCTGAGACCTGGAGCTTCGTGGTGCAGGCGCCCATGGTGGCCCGGGGCCGGAAGCCCGGCCAGTTCCTCATGGTGGCGCCCTTCGAGCAGAGCGAACGCATCCCCCTCACCCTGGCCGACGGCGATGCCCGCAAGGGCTGGATCCGCTTCATCATGGTCGAAGTGGGCGCCACCACCCGCGCCATGGGCAAGCTCAACACCGGCGACATGCTCTACGCCGTGGCCGGCCCCATGGGCCAGCCCACGGAATTGGTGGAGGAAGGCACCGTCGTGCTGGTGGCCGGCGGCTACGGCAGCGCCGCCATCCTTCCCGCGGCCCAGGCCCTCAAGGCCCGTGGCCAGAAGGTCATCACCATCCTGGGCGGCCGTTCCAAGGAGCGCGTGCTCCTGGCCGCGGAACTGGACGCCGCCTCGGACGAGCTGATCATCACCACCGACGACGGGACCCTGGGACGCAAGGGCATCGTCACCCACCCCCTGCTGGAGATCCTGGACCGGGAGCCCGTGGCGGAGGTGGTGGCCGTGGGCCCCATGCCCATGATGCAGGCGGTCTCGGAAGCCACGCGCGCCAAGGGCATCTTCACCCTGGTGAGCCTCAACGCGCTCATGGTGGACGGCACGGGCATGTGCGGCGGCTGCCGGGTATCCGTGGGCGGCGAAGTGAAGTTCGCGTGCTTCGACGGCCCCGACTTCGACGGCCACAAGGTCGACTTCAACATGCTGCGCATGCGCCAGGACTGGTACAAGGCCGACGAGGGCAGCGCCAAGGAGCACGTGTGCAACCTGGGCCTCAGCCAGGTGCCCGTCACCGACGCCGACATGCCCTTCATCGCCCCGGTGGCGGAGCTGGACTGGAAGAACCTCGACCTCACCAGCCTCAAGGCCCCCCAGCGCATGAAGATCCCCCGCCAGGTGGCGGCCTGCCAGGATCCCGCCGTGCGCGTGACCAACTTCAGCGAAGTGACCCTGGCCCTCAACGAGGAGCAGGCCCGTCTGGAAGCCGCCCGCTGCCTGGACTGCAAGGTGCCCAAGTGCATCGAGGGCTGCCCAGTGAGCATCAACATCCCGGCCTTCGTGAAGCAGATCGAGGCCGGCAACCCCCTGGAGGCCGCCCGCATCATGAAGCAGGCCTCGAGCCTGCCCGCGGTGTGCGGCCGGGTCTGCCCCCAGGAGAAGCAGTGCGAAGCCAAGTGCGTGGTGGGCATCAAGGGCGAGGCCGTGGCCATCGGGCGCCTGGAGCGCTTCGCGGCCGACGCCATGCTGGCCGCCGAACCTGAGATCCCCCCCATGGCCCCCCCCAGCGGCAAGAAGGTGGCCGTGGTGGGCGCGGGGCCCGCAGGCCTCACCGTCGCCGGCGAACTCGCCACCAAGGGCCACGACGTCACCGTCTACGACGCCCTGCACCGCCCCGGCGGCGTGCTGCTCTACGGCATCCCCGAGTTCCGCC
>DBME01000405.1 GCA_002298155.1 Holophagaceae bacterium UBA706
GGTAGTCCAGGGTGTAGAGGGCGTCGGGGAAACCGCCGAAGTCGTGCATGACGCCGGGCTGCACCGCGGAACCCAGGCGGAAGGGCCCGGGACTCTCCCAGTGGGCGCTGGCCACCAGGATGGCGCGGGGGCGGGGGAGGGCGCCGGCCAGGGCGCCCACGGCGGGGCCCCAGGCCTCGCCGTCCAGGGCGAGCATCGGGGAACCGTGGGCCAGGAAGAGGGAGGGGAGGGCGGATTCGTTCATGGGTTCACCTGAGGGTGCGCAGGAGCCAGTCGCCGAACGCATCGGCCATGTCGCCGGTGAGTTCGTGGCCTGCGGGGTAGCGGCGGGNNGGCGGGTTTCCAGGGGCACGCCCAGGTCGCGGAGCCAGGCATCGGAGCGATCGGCCCAGACGGGCGGCAGCGTCGCATCCCGCAGGCCGTGGGAGACGAAGGCGTGAATGGCGCGGAGCGCATCGCGATCCGCCAGGGCGGGGGCCAGTTCCGGAAGGATGCGCCCCGAGAGGATGGCGAAGCCAGCCGCCAGGTCCGGCCGGGTGAGACCGACACTGGCGCTCATGATGCCGCCCTGGCTGAAACCCGCGAGGATGGTGCGTCCGGGGCCGATGCCCGTCTCCTGCTGGAGGCTTTCGACCAGCCGGGCCAGTTGGAGGCGGCTCGCTTCGGCCTGGGCGGCGTCGATGACGGGGCCGTCCGCGGTGAACGCCACCTCGAACCACCCGAACCGCCCCGGTCCCAGGGAGAGGGGGCCTCGGGGCAGGACGCGGAGGATCCGGGAGGGCTGGGCCGCGGCCAGGGGCGCGAGGTGGGTCTCGTTGCCGCCCACGCCGTGGAGCAGGAGGAGGAGGGCGTCGGGTTGGGGTCCGGCCTGGGATTCATACGACAGGCCGGAAAGGGGATCGGTGCGCATCATCGGCCTCCGGTCGGCAGGATGGTCGTCCTAACGAGGCTGCCGGGGCTGGGGAAAGCATAGATCAGAAGGTGGTGGACCATCGGGGGCCTCGAAGGTGGGGCGGGAAGGGTGCCGCTCACCTGATTAGATGTTTTAACATCTAATTTGTTGAATGGGGAAACCAATTTCTTTTCAGATGTAACAAGTGTCTCATTTGTATTGTTTAGATTCCTTCCGGCACCGGTGGCCCGGCCGGGAACCCTGGGCCGGCAGAAACCGGCCCCCCCGCGTCCGGACCCGGCCAACCGCCAGCAAGGCTGTTCGCCACGCGGCCACGGTCAGGTCCCCATCCTGCGGGCCCTGGAAATTTCAGGCACACTAGGGATGCACCTTCCATGGACGATGCCCTTGCCTGAACCGCGCCACGCTTCCCCCTCCGCCCCATGAGCCTCCGGTCCGTCTGGATCGCCGCCCGTAGGGCTTGGCTCCTCAGTTCGAGGGCCTACACGGGCGATCGCCTGAGCCGGCGGCTCAAGCAGAACCTCCGGTGGGCCCTGGCGGCGGCGGCACGGCCGGATGAGGCGCTGGCCTGGTTCGCCCTGATGAAGACCGAGGATCTCGCCCCCTTCTCCGACGCCAACCCCATCCTGTCCTTCAAGCCGATGCGGGTGTACCTCTCCGCCAAATGGAGCCAGGTCCGCCGCACCAAGGTCATGCGGGAAACCTATTCCTTCGTGCAGTGGCGCGGGGGCGCGGCCCGGGAGGCCCTGGTGCGGCCGGGGCGCGGGGTCCTGCTGGCCACCTTCCCATTGGGGGAGCTGGGTCCCGGCGAGCTCCGTCTGGGCTTCGACAACCGCTTCCGCAAGGAGGGCGAGTTCCTCGTCTCGTTCCATTGCCCGGAGAAGGGAGGACGGATCTGCTCGCTCTCCTTCGCCCTGGAGTGGCGCGAGAACGGGCTGGTGCTGTACGCGGGATGCGTCCAGGGCCTCCACGAGAGCGAGGACGGGCTGATGAAGGCGCTGGGCAAGGCCATGCACGGGCTGCGGCCCAAGGCGCTGGTGGTCTTTGCGGCACAGGAGATCGGGCGCGCCCTGGGCGTGCGGGAGGTGCTGGGGGCCGGCAACTCCATCCAGGTGCACCGGCGCAAGCACCTCATCCACCTGGCCTGGGCCCATGCGCTGACCTTCGACTACGACGCCTTCTGGACGGAGCTGGGGGGACACCCCACGCCGGAGGGCTGGTTCTTCCTGCCGCGCAAGGCGCGGCGGCGCACGCGGGAGGAGATCAAGCCCAACAAGCGCGGCCAGTACGCCAAGCGCTACGCCATGCTCGACGACCTGTCGGAGCAGGTGCGCGCCGCCATGGCCCGCGCCGCGGAGCCCATGCTCCGGGAAACCCCCAAGCCCTGAGGCGCTCCGCGCGCCCTTGATGAAATGCTATTCTTCGAACGTGGTTCCCCTTTCTTCCAGGTGCCCTGCTTGCTGTCCGCCAAAACCCTCATCCTCGGCCTCGGAGCCGGCTGTTCCCTGCTGGGGCAGAGCCCCATCGGAACCCTGATCTCCGAGCAGTCCCGCACCGCCTTCACCCTGGAAGGGGCCGGTGCGAGGGCCATCGGCCTGGGCGGCGCCTTCATCGCGGTGGCCGACGACGCCACGGCCGTGACCTTCAACCCCGCGGGGCTGGCCCAGCTGATGCGTCCGGAGGTGAGCTTCGTGGCCCGGGGCGTCCAGCGCAACGTCAGCTTCCAGGATTTCCAGACCAGCGGCACCGGTCCCCGCATGGACGTGACGGACTCCCTTTCCAGCAACCGCCGCCTGGACCCGCTGTTCGCATCCGCCACGGTCCCCTTGAGGGTCGGCGGCCGGAACCTGGTCGTGCAGATGTCCATCCAGCGGGCCTTCGCCCTGAGCGAAAGCGACGACCGGGAATTCCAGAGCACGCCGGTGGCGGGCTCCGTCGGCACGCCCAGCCACCTCAAGCAGAGCATCAACCAGTCCGGGCAGATCGACGTCTACTCCCTGGCCGCGGCCTACGAGGTCTCCCAGCGGATCCTCCTGGGCGTCACCTGGAACCAGTGGCGGGGCCGCTGGGACCTGTCGTCCTCCAGCGTGCAGACCACGGGCGACAACGTGGCCCGCATCGCCTATTCCCAGAACGATTCCCTGGACGGCTCCAACTTCGATGTGGGCGTGATCTGGCGCTGGCCCACCTGGAGCCTGGGGGTGGTGCGCAGGACGGGCTTCCACGCCGACTACACGTTCCTGACCGGGGTCACCTCCACGCCCGTGGTGGCCCACCCCCCGGCGGAACCCATGACCCTGGGCCTGCACTGGCCGGCCACCACCGGGGCGGGTTTCGCCTACCGGCCCTCCGAAAGGTGGCTGGTCACCGCGGACGTCACGCACACGCTCTGGTCCACCACGCGCTACATGACCTCCAACTCCAACTTGGATGGCAAGAGCTTCTTCGATTTCGCCCGGACCCGCACCCCCAACTCCACGGACCTGCACGCGGGCGCGGAGTACCTGATCATCACCTCCCGCAACGAGATCATCCCCCTGCGCTTCGGGGTGAGCCAGGAACCCCAGCCGGTGGTGGACCGCATCACCGGGGAGCAGCGCGTCATGCGCCGGGTCTCCGTGGGCACCGGCTTCAAGCGCGGCAACCTGTCCGTGGACCTGGCCTACCGCTACGGCTGGTCCTCGCGCCGGGCCTCCCAGAGCCTGGCCATCGACCAGATCCTGGCGGGCGCCGAACCCTCCACCGTGGGTTCCGTGCGCATCCGCGAGCACCGCATCGATCTTTCGACGATCTACCAGCTGGATCGCCAACCGGTGGAACGCTTCCTCCGCCATCTGTTCGTGGGGGACTGACGTGCGGTCCGGATACCTTCTGCTTCTCGCGGCGCCCGGCCTTCTGGCGCAGACCCAGCCCACCTTCTACGGCGCTTACCAGGACGGTCTCGACGCCGAACGCGCCGGCGACTGGAAAGCCGCCCTCCCGGCCTTCCGGCGCGCGGTGGAACTGAGGCCCGCCTCCGCGGCCCGGGTGATCATCTACGGGAACAACCTGCTGGCCAACTACTGGCCCTATACCCACATGGCCCGATGCCAGCTGGAGCTGGGCGATCTGGACGGGGCCCACGCGACGCTGGCGAAAGCCGAGCGTGCCGGGGAGCCGCGCCCGGACCGGGAGGCCCTCCTCCAGCGTCTGGCCGCCGCCCGCCCCGTTCCACCCCCACCCAAGGCGGCCCCCGCAGTGGCCACGGCACCGGCCGCCCC
>DBME01000386.1 GCA_002298155.1 Holophagaceae bacterium UBA706
CGCCGCATGCGAGCCCGTGGAGGGACCGGCTCCCCCCGCCTTGGACGGGCCCGGGCTCAGCGGCCTGGATGTAGTTCGGCGTCGGGACCCATTCCGCGGGAAAGCCGAGTGCGGCGCCAGTCCCCCCCATCAGCCCCCCTCCACCGCAGACCGCCGGGTAACGCCAACTTCCAGCCCAGTCATGGGTGGAAACTTCGCCGCGAACCAGATGGCGCCGAGGATGCAGCCCACCCCCCCCAGGGCCACCGTCGCCGGGGCGCCGATGTGGTTGGCCAGGACGCCTTCCAGGAGGGAGCCCACCGGCATCGCCACCGTGAAGACCATGGCGTGGAAGGCCATGACCCGGCCCCGCATCTTGTCCGGGACGAGCATCTGGACCAGGGTGTTGTTGCTGGTCATGTGGGCGACCATGGCCATGCCCACGGGCACGATGAGGACCATGGAGAGGGGGAAGCTGCGGGAGAAGGCGAAACAGGCCAGGGCGATGCCCGTGGCGCCGGCGCCCAGGTAGGCGATGCGCTCCAGTCCGGCCAGGTCCTTGCGGCCGGCCAGGGCCACGGAGCCCAGGAAGGCCCCGACCCCGGAGGCGCCCATGAGCAGGCCAAGCGCCCGGGGGCCCCCATGGAGGATGGCGTCGGCGAAGATGGGCATCAGGACGGTGTAGGGCATGCCCATGAGGCAGACCAGACCCAGGAGGAACAGGAGCAGGGCCACCGGACGGTTGCCCCGCACGAACCGGACCCCCTCCATGATGTGGTCCAGAACCGGGGGATGGTCGTTGCGGGTCTCCCAGGCCGGAAGGCGCATCATCAGGAGGCCCGCGATGGCGGCGAAGAAACTGGCGCCGTTGAGGAGGAAGCACCAGCCCTCGCCGATGGCCATCACCAGGAGCCCCGCCACGGCCGGACCCACGACGCGGCTTCCGTGAAAGATGGAACTATTGAGGGCGATGGCGTTGGGCAGGTCCTCCCGATCCACGGTGCTGGCCACCAGGACCTGCCGGGCGGGAAGGTCGAAGGCGTTGACCACCCCCAGGCCCACGGCCAGGACCAGGATCATCCAGGGCTGGATCCTTCCGGACAGGGTCAGCCAGGCCATGAGGAAGGCCTGGAGGGTCTGGAGGGTCTGGGTGATCACCAGGAGGCGCCGGGGATCGACCCGGTCCGCCAGCACGCCCCCGAAGCTTCCCAGCAGGAAGATGGGGAACTGGGTGGCGAAGGCCACCAGGCCCAGCAGGGTGGCCTGCCCCGTGAGGCGGTACACGAGCCAGGAGAGGGCCACGCTCTGCATCCAGGTGCCCACCAGCGAGATCAGCTGCCCGGTGAAGAACAGTCTGAAATTGCGGTAGTCCAGGGATCGCAGGGACGCGGGGAGGCGGGGCATGGGGCACCAGGGGCCGGCCCGGGCCGGGTTGGGCGGCGGGGGGCCAGACGGAGATTATAGGATTGTTCGAGTTAGGTCCCATGGCCTAATCCTGGGCAATCTCCTTCTTAACCTCCGGCGATTTCAATTACATGATTAACTAAACGAAGGACAGTGCCCGGGCGTTTCACTACCGTGGGCCGCGGTCCAGGAGGTCGATTACATGAAACGCAAGCAGATGTGGATCCTGGGCGGGGGCTTGGCCATCGTGGTGGCAATCGGCATCGCCGCGAGCAGGGGCGATTCCGGGACCTCGGTGCAGGTGGCCACGGTGGGCCGGGAGAACATCCAGTCCAAGGTGAGCGCCAACGGCAAGATCCAGGCCGTCAAGAAGGTCGACATCACCGCCAACGTCATGGGCCCGGTCACGAACCTCAAGGTCAAGGAGGGCGACATCGTCCGGAAGGGCGACGTCCTGCTGGAGATCGACAACGTCCGCTCCAAGGCCACGGTGGACAGCCTGAGGTCCAACCTCCAGGCCACCACCCACGACCTCGAGACCTCCAAGGCCCGCCTGGAGCAGGCCCGCAGCGACTTCAACCGCGCCCAGGCCAACCACAAGGCCGGCATCATCTCCCAGAGCGAGTTCGAGCAGGCCTCCACGGCCCTGCGCACCGCCCAGACCACCTTCGAAAGCGCACAGCAGCGCGTGTCCCAGGCCCGGGCGGATCTCGCCGGCGGCCAGGACACCCTCAACAAGACCCGGATCCTCGCCCCCATGGACGGCGTCGTCACCGCCAAGCGCATCGAGCTGGGCGAAACGGCCGTCATCGGCCTCCAGAACCAGCCCGGCACGGTGCTGGTCACCATCTCCGACATGAGCAAGGTGGAAGCCGAGATGGAAGTGGACGAAGCCTCCATCCCCTCGGTGAAGATGGGTCAGGAGGCCCAGGTCCGCATCGACGCCTATCCCAACCAGGTCTTCCAGGGCGTGGTGACCGAGGTGGGCGGCTCCCCCATCGTCCAGACCAACGTCAACGAAGCCATCAAGTTCAAGGTCAAGGTCCAGATCCGCAACCCCCCGGCGACCATCAAGCCCGGGCTGAGCAACCAGGCCGACATCTTCACGGGCAGCCGTGACCAGGTGGTCGCCATCCCGCTCCAGGCGCTGGTCATGAAGGAGATCAAGCTCAAGCCCGGCCAGGTGCTCCCCGCCGGGGCCCCCCGCGAAGAGGAAGGCGTGTTCGTCATGGAGGCCGGCAAGGCCGTCTTCCGGCCCATCAAGACCGGGCTCCTGGGCGAACTGAACGTCGAAGTCCTCGAGGGTCTCAAGCCCGGCGACGTCCTTGTCCTGGGACCCTTCAAGGCCCTGCGCGAACTCAAGGGCGGCGAAGAGATCCACGTGGACAAGAAGAAGAAGGCTGACGGCAAGAAGGAAAGCTGAATGCAGGTCACCGAGCTCGTCCTTTCCGCCCTGCGGGCCCTCCGGGCCCACAAGATGCGGAGCTTCCTCACGCTCCTGGGCGTCATCATCGGCGTGACGACCATCGTGGGCGTGGTGGGGGTCATCTCGGGCCTCGACACCTACGTCAAGGAGAAGGTGATCCTGCTGGCCCCGGACGTCTACATCGTGGACCGCATGGGGATCATCCAGTCCCAGAAGGATTTCATCCAGGCCCTCAAGCGGCCCCAGATCACCTGGACGGACTACGAGCGTCTCACCGCCGCGCGGCTGCCTCACAGCCTCCAGATCGGGACCCGGGCCTTCAAGTCCATGCGCGTGGACGCCGGGGCCAAGCACCTCTCCAACGCCACCATCCTGGGCTCGACCCCCAACTTCGCCTCCCTGTTCAAGTTCGAGTTCGAGGCGGGCCGATACTTCACCGAGAACGAGAACGACGAGTCCGCCAACGTGGCGGCCGTGGGCGCCGACATCAAGGACGAGCTCTTCCCCGGAGTCGATCCCCTGGGGCGGACCATCCTCATCCGCGGCCTGCCGTTCCGCATCATCGGCACCTTCCCCCGCCAAGGCCGCTCCATCGGCTTCAGCCGCGACAACATCGTGGCCATCCCCATCCAGGTCTACCGCAAGAACTTCATGGGGGCCAAGGACAGCCTCAACCTCCAGGTGCAGGCCGCCGGCGGCGTGGAAGGGCTGGACACCTCGGTGTCCGAAGTGCGCGCCTTCCTGCGCGCCATGCGCCACACCGCCTACCATGACCCCGACCCCTTCGGCATCCTCACCCAGGACTCGCTGCAGGAACTGTGGAAGCAGATCAGCCAGGCCGCCTTCATCCTCATGCTCCTGGTGTCCTCCGTGAGCCTGGGCGTGGGGGGCATCGTCATCATGAACATCATGCTGGTGAGCGTGGTCGAACGCACCACCGAGATCGGCATCCGCATGGCCCTGGGCGCGCGGAAGCGCGACATCCGGCGCCAGTTCCTCCTGGAGGCCGCGATGCTAAGCCTGTGCGGCGGCGTCATCGGCGTGCTGGCCGGCGGCGTGGCGACCTGGCTGGTGCGCACCGCCGCGGGGTTCCCCGCCCAGATCACGCCGGGCATCGTCTTCTACAGCACCATGGTCTCCACGATGGTGGGCCTGGCGGCAGGCTTCCTTCCCGCGCGCAGGGCCTCGAACCTGCCCGTCATCGACGCCCTCCGGGCCGAGTAGGAGGCCCCGGTGAACTTCATCGCCAACAACTCCCTGATCCGCGCCCTGGGCAAGGAGAACATCCTCTTCGCCTTCCGGGCCATCATCACCCAGAAGCTGCGCAGCTTCCTGACCCTGCTGGGCATCGTGGCCGGGGTCGCAACCGTCATCGCCATGGTCAGCTTCGTGGCGGGCTTCAACGATGCCATCACCGGCGCCTTCTCCTCCTTCGGCACGACCCTGGTGCAGTTCCAGAAGTACGAACCCCGTTTCGGCGGGCCCCGGGAACTGATCCCCGAGGAGCAGCGGCGGCGCAAGGATCTCACCCTGGAGGATGCCGCGGCGCTCAAGCGCCTGGCCACTCTCGCCGCGGCGGTGTCTCCGGAGCGCTACCTGTTCGCCGGCGGCTCCAACGTCACCATCAAGAACCGCAAGGGTGACGAGGCCAACGGCCCCACCATCGCGGGCGTCGTCCCCGACTACCTCCTGGCCAACAACACCACCCTGGACGACGGCCGGTTCTTCACCGAGACGGACGTCTCCCACGCCTCGCACACCTGCGTGATCGGCTACGACATCGTCAAGGCCCTGTTCCCGGGCCGCGACCCCATGGGCCAGGAAGTGCTGATCCAGGGCATCCCCATGCACGTCATCGGGATCCTGGAGAAGAAGGGCTCCCAGATGGGGGGCAGTTCCGACAACTTCCTGCTCATCCCCCTGCCGGTCTTCGACGAGATGTTCCCCCAGATCAAGAACGGCAACGGGGATACGCTCCACATCGCGACCGTGCCCCGCGATCCCGCCATGGTGCACGAGATGACCGACCAGGAGGTGGTCATCCTCCGCCAGCATCGCGGGCTGCGGGCCCACGATCCCAACGACTTCGCGATCATGACCGCGGAGGAGACCCTGCAGACCTTCCAGCAGGTCACCGGGAGCATCGCCGCCGCCATGATCTTCATCGCGGGCATCGCGCTGCTGGTGGGCGGCGTGGGCATCATGAACATCATGCTGGTGAGCGTNNGCAGTTCCTGGTGGAGGCCGTGGCCCTCACCTGCACCGGCGGGGCCATCGGCATCGCGACGGGGTTCGCCGTGGCCTTCCTGGTGCGCTTCGCCTTCGACTTCCCGGCGGCGGCGCCCCTTTGGAGCGTGGTGCTGGGTTTCGGCATCAGCACGGCAATCGGGCTGGGGTTCGGTCTGTGGCCCGCCATGAAGGCGGCGAAGCAGGATCCCATCGAGGCGCTGCGCTACGAATAGGAGGGTAGAGCCGCCCCTTCTGGGGTCGGGGTGAGTTACTCCTTTGTTGCGGGCTGACCCGTTGCAGGGTGGCAACGTGAGCGAACTGATCAAGCACAGAGCT
>DBME01000048.1 GCA_002298155.1 Holophagaceae bacterium UBA706
CCCCCGTCCACCGCGAAGGGCCGGTGGGCGCCGCCCCCGTCCACGGTCAGGGGGACCGCTTCCGGCCCCAGGATGTGGATCTTCGCCTTCACCGGCGGGAGGTCGGAGGCCAGATGGATCACCCAGGGAGGCGGCGAAGGCGGCGCGAAGCGGATGCCGTTGACGCCCGGGAAGCCCGAGGCCGTGGCCAGCACCTGCCGGAGGGTCCCGGGCCCATCGTCGCCCAGGTCGGTGACGATCCAGGAATGGTCCGCAGGTTCCAGTTCGAAGGGGTCGGGGTCGGCCAGGGGCGCATCGGGAGCGTCCACCGGGGCGACCTTCACGGAATAGACCCCGGCGTTCTCGAAGGAGACCGGCGCCAGCACCATCGCCGCCGACCTGGCGCCGGGCAGTGCCACGCCGTCCCGGAGCCACTGGTAGGTGAAGTCCCCGGCCTCCCTGCGCAGGTGGCCCTGGGTCACCCGCGCTTCGAGGATCACCGTGGTGCCCGGGGCCGGCATGGGCTCGGCAGGGCCCGTGATGGCCACCACCGGCTCGACGGGAGGTTCCCCGGCGCAGCCCAGAAGCCCCAGGAGGAGACAGATGGGGAGCCAGCGGGGGGAGAGGGGCATGGTTTCACCGGGGTAGCGGATCCGTAATCGGGACAGACGCTGGGAAAACATATTCCATTCATTGTTAATGCGCTATGCCTTGTGATTTTGGCTAAGTTCTTATTGATATTTTTGCTTTTAATTTTCAACCGACACGATCTATTAGTAATTATTTATTGACTCGCCGTTCCGCATTCCTAGATTTGAAGGCAATTCACGTTCCCCGCGCTGCGCGGTGTCCTCCTCCTGCCCCATCCTCCACCCCTTCCCGCCGGAGTCCCCATGTTCCGCAACCCCTACGCGCCCGTGCTGGCCCTCATCCTTGCGTCGGGATTCCAGCAGCCCCTCAAGGCCCAGATGCCCAACGCCCCGGAGATCGAGGCCCAGGCCAAGGCCCTGTACGCCAAGCTCTCCACGATCCTGGCCGGGGACCCGGAGGACAAGACCTTCCAGTCGAAGAGCTCGATGCTCGTCCTGGCGAATCCCGGCCTCCCGCTCAGCGACAACTTCAACACCGACATCCTGGACGACCAGATCATCCTGGACAGCCTCGCCGACCAGGTCCTGCAGGTGAGCCCGCGCTGGACCGCCATTCCGGGCGCGACCCTTTCGGGCACCTACTCCAAGCTGCTGGAGTACCGCCAGGCCAAGGACCTGCCCCCGGTGGACCCGGCCACCAAGAAGCGCATGGATGACCGCCTCGCCGAAGCCCAGGACATCACGAAGTACGACGGCCCCTACATGCAGGCCTACCTCAAGTTCCGCGGGGACTACCTCGCGGCCTGCGCGGTCCGGGACGACGCCGAGCTTGCCAAGCTCAAGGCCCGGAACGAACTGGCGGCCCTCAAGGGCGCCACGGGACCGGAATCCACCCGGCTCACCGCCGAACTCAACAAGGCCAGCACCCAGTACAACCGGGCCCTGGAGGACGTGAAGCTGGCCAAGAACCTCTGGATCAACAACGGCTTCAAGGCCAAGGTCGAAGGGGCCACCGCGACCATCCAGTCCATCAACTCCGGCAACGGCGACAGCTGGTGGGCCGGGCTTCTGGACCGCCTGGAGGCGTCCCGCAGGGGCGACGGCCTCAAGGCCATCTACGTGCCGTCGGCGGGCTCCTGGCAGGGCAAGAATGCCGGCTGGACGAAGTTCTCCTTCAAATACGGTGAGCAGGTCGACGACCAGAAGCTGAACACCGAGTCCTGGAACGTGGCCGGCAAGGCCGGCTACAAGGCGGTGAGCCTCGAAGGGAAGTTCAGCAAGGCCGACATGACCGCGGCCAGCCTCCTCGCCCACAAGGATCTCGAGATCTCCTTCGAGCTCATGCGCGTGCTCGTGCTCCGGAAGTGGTACGAAGGGGACGTCCTCCGCAACAGCTTCTGGACCCTGCCGGCCAACATCTTCACCGGCCCGGTCTCGTACGGGGACCTCAAGCGAAACCTGGAATCCAATCCCGCTCCCGCGCTCCCCACGATCATCAGCGAGCTCGTCCTCTGCCGCAACCTCCTGATCAAGACCCACCTGGACCGCACCACCATCGACGAGTTCCAGAGCACCATGAACGCCGACGGCAAGATCGGCGCCAAGATCTCCATGGCGATGGTGACCCTCTCCGGGGGCTACGACTCCAAGGACAAGGGCAAGAAGACCGTCGCCACCTTCAGCGAGTCGGGCATCAGCTGCCCCGGTGTCCAGATCATCGGCGCCATGGTGGTGGCGCCTCCCAAGTCGCCCGCGGCATCCGTCAAGTAGCGGGGCCCATCTCCCGGAGGCGAAGGCGTGAAGGGAGCGGTCCTGGCAATCCTCTTGAGCGCCTCGGCCCTGCACGGCCAGGCGGGCGCCGGCACGGATCTCGTGGAGAAGATCTACGCCAAGCTCGCCGTCTCCTTCTCCGCGGCCGAGGCCCTGGGCAAGGACGGCGACTTCCTCATCCTCGCCCATCCGGGAATCCCCCTCACCGCCGCCCACTTCAAGGACGCCTACGAGATCTCGCTCCTGGCGGACCAGATCCCCCGCCCCCAGCGGTTGTTCGCCCCCAGCGGCTCCTGCTTCTCCAGCACCTACCTCACGATCCTCGAGCGCTCCGAGGCGAGCCTCTTCCAGAACCAGAAGGACCGCTTCGAGGCGCTGAAGGCCCGGCGGCTCATCTACGACAAGAACCGCCCCGGCAAGCCCACCGCGGCCTACGCCGACTACCTCACGTACCGCGCCGCGCACCGCGCCGCCGAGGATGCCCTCATCCTGGCGCGCACCGAAAACGCGGCCACGGGCAAGCCCGTCCCCGCGGGCCTTCAGCAGGCCGCGGACGAGGCCCTCAAGACCTGGGAGACCCAGGGGAACCGCAAGCTCATCGAGGACGCCCAGGCGAGCCTCCTCGCGTTCTACAACGCCAACGTCCAGGCCCTCTTCGCCAACCTCTACGCCGAGGCCTCCACCGCCGAGCGCCGCGACGGGCATCCCGAACCCTACTTCCCCGTCACCGCCACGCCGCCGCCGGAAACCTGGCAGGCCGACGCCGGCTGGATTCCCTTCAGCGTCACGCACACCGAGAAGAGCCTGGCCTCCGCACCCCCCGCCCTGCCCCTGGGAGGCGGCAACGTCGCGCCCCAGGCCCTGCCTGCGGACTTCACCTCCACCGTGTCGCTCTCCCTGGAGACCCGGCGCGTGACCTTCGACCGGCCCTGGATGGATGAGGGCATCTTCTCCAGCCGGGGCTGGCGCCTCCTGCCCAATGCCGGCTTCTCCTGCGTCTCCACCGGGAACCCCGCCGACAAGGATCCCGGCATCATGCCCCTCATCGTCACCGGCGTCCTCCTCTCCCGGAAGGCCCGCATGAGTGGCGTCTGGAAATCGGGGACTCCGCTGCCCAAGGCCGTGGGCCCCTTCTCGCTGACGGGGGGCGCCGCCTCCGGTTCCAGCCGCAACGGGGAGACCACGCTCACGGCCGACGGGATCCAGGTCCTCGGCTTCTTCTGCAAGGCCCTGCCCAAGTCCCCCAACCCCGACGCGAAGGCGTTCCGCAGCCAGTAAGGAATTCCCATGGACCTCCGCACCGCCCTCCTGGTCGCCATCCTTCCGTTCCCGCTCCTGGCTCAGGCCTCGCAGAACCAGGGGCAGCAATACCCGCAGAAGCAGAATCAGCAATCGCAGGGTCAGCAGGACCAGGGTCAGCAGGTCGCTCCGCCCCCCGTGGCCGCCCCCGCCCTTCCCAAGGACCTCTACAGCCTGGACGTCAACCGCCAGGACATCGGCGTAGTGCTGAAGGAGTTCGCCCACAGGACCGGCGTGCCCATGACCATCCTGGAGATGCCCACCCAGCTCGTCACCCTCAGCTTCAAGAACCTCCCCTTCGAGCGCGCCCTGGCGGCGATCCTCACGGCCGGGGCCCTGGACCAGAGGGTGGTGGACGGAGCCTACGTGGTGGGCATGCCGGTGGACCTCAAGGTCCGCTACCCGCAGCCCAACGAACGGGAACTGGACGCCACGTACCGCTGCCGGCGCGTGGGCGCCCAGTCCCTGGCGACGACCCTGAGCAACCTCCTGCCCGGCCTGAAGGTGGGCACCGGGCCCCTCTTCCTGTCGCCGGAGCTGAACGGCGGCGGCGCCACCGGCAGCGATTCCCAGGTCAAAGCCATCAGCGCCACGGATGCTTCCTTCCGCACCCACGACGTGGTCATCTCCGGGCCGGCCGATCTCGTCCGCCGCGCCCTGACCCTTTGCCAGAAGTTCGACCGCCCCCGCAAGCAGGTGCGCATAAGC
>DBME01000345.1 GCA_002298155.1 Holophagaceae bacterium UBA706
GTGGCCCCCGCGGCGCCTGCCGCTGCGGGAGCCGCGGCGGCCCCCAAGGCCGATCCCGCCGCCGGCCTCGAGGAACGCCTCCGCAAGCTCAAGGACCTGCGGGACAAGGGACTCATCACCGAGGATGTCTACACCCGGAAGTGCCAGGAACTGCTCAAGGAAATCTGATCAGTAGTTCACAGGACTCTTGATGACACCCTCGCCGGGCAGGTCGAAGCGGCCCGGCCTGGCCTTGATGACCGATCGCAGCCAGGCCTCGTCGTAGCCCAGTTCCCCGGGCACTCCGGCGGCGTCGCGCACGTAGCCGTCGTTGTACTTCGTGAAGAGCTCCTCGGCCAGGTCCTTCCAGCGGCGGAAGACCTGCTCCCCCGCCGAGACGCCATAGTCGGTGAGGAAGCGGCGGCCGCGCTCCGGGTCCCCCTTCAGCATCTCGCAGGCGGTCTTCTCGATGGCGGGCTGCAGCAGGAGGAAGTTCCCTTCCAGCTCGCCCTGCACCCGGCCGATGTCCTTGGACATGTAGGAGAACTTGAGCTGCGCGTAATTGGCCACGAGGTTGAACACCCACCAGGCCGAGTCCCAGGAGAAGCGCTTGATGCTCCCCTGGACGTAGGCCGCGGGCACGCCGGTGGCGCCCGCGTACAGGGGGAAGTAGCAGGTCGTGAAGGAGTCGTCCACGCCGTACCAGAGGACGCCCCCCACCGGATCGGGAAGGAAGGCCCGGGCGTTGGCCACGTAGGAGCACCCGGTCTGCTGGGTCGAGATGGGCCGTTCCCAGGAGTACGTCGTGCCGTCCACCTTGAAGGTCATGGGCCGGGCGCGCAGCGGCGATCCGAAGGGCCCGGCGTCCTCCCCCCGGGTCATGTCCAGGGGCGTTCCCTCATAGTGGTCGCGCATGAGGGCCATGGCGCCCTTGACGTCGATGGGGGCGTCCGGCTTGATCCACAGGGGGTAGGGCCTCGCCCCTGCGGTGCCCCGGCAGTAGTCCAGCGGCAGGTTCAGCGAGGGCGCCGCCCTGCGGAACAGGGACCACACGCGGCTCTCGGTGTAGCGAAGCTTCTGGGGCGTCGCGGGGCAGTAGGCCTCGCTGAAGCGGAAGGGGCCGTCGGTCCTGGGGTCGTAATAGCCCTTGCGGGTGGCGAAGCCCACCACGTCGGGCGCGTAGAGGCAGTTTTCCGGATCGTTCAGTGGGAAGGTACCGATGCGCGCCTTGTTGGCGTGGGCGCACACCATGCCGTCCGGTATCCGCACGGCCACCCACAGGGCGCCCTTGCCACCGGGACCGGGCCCGATCATCTCCAGCAGCCACGCCTCCTTGGCGTCCCCGATGGAGAAGGATTCGCCCGTGGAGGCGTAGCCGAACTCCGCCACCAGGGCGGTCATCACCTGGATGGCCTCCTGGGCCGTGCGGGCCCGCTGGAGGGTGATGCTCATGAGGGGCCAGTAGTCCAGGCCGCCCTTGGGGTTCTCGAGTTCAGGCCTGCCGTCGAAGGTCGTCTCGGCGATGACCACCTGATGCTCGTTCATGATGTCCGTGACCGCGTAGGTGTGGGCGGGCTGGGGGATCCGGAGGCGCGGCGTGCCGTTCCAGTCCTTGATCTCGAGCATCTCCCCCGGCTTGTGGTCGGCGGCGGGGATGTGGGTCAGCCGGGGATGGAATTCCCCGTCGCAGGTGTAGGTGATGATCACCGAACCGTCCCGCGAGGCCCCGCGGGTGACGATGAGGTTCGTGCAGCCGAATACCGGCAGGGCCGCGGCGAGGAGGGCGAGGAGGAAGGGGCGGTTCCCGTGCATGTCGGATCCCAGGGAGGTCTCCCCGTAGTATTCCACGGCAGCGGCACCAACGCCGGGCGGGGCGTATGCGCGTTCCGGCGGTCCCGCGGCGACGTTGGAAGGACCGGGGGACCTCCGCGTCCCGCAAGGCACCCGGAAGCTGACCCCCAGGAGCTCCCCATGCCCAGCACCACGTCCCTCCCTCCGCGTCAAATCCGGCCCCCGGCCGCGCCCCGGATCCTCCTTGCGTTCCTGGCGATGGGAGCCATGGGCTGCGGCGGCCTCACCACCACCGAGGCCCCGGCCGTGACGGCCTTCTCCCCGGCCTCGGGCCCGGTGGCCACCACCCTCAGCATCACGGGCACCGGCTTTTCCGCAGGCGTGGACTCGGTGACCCTGGGCGGCGTCACCGTCCCCTCCTCCACGGGAACCATCGCCAGCGACACCCTCATCACCTTCCCGGTCCCCGAGGACGCCGTCACGGGCGTGATCACCGTGAACACCCCCGGGGGCACGGCCAGTTCCGCCACCATGTTCCTGGTCACCCCCGTCATCGCCACCCTCAGCCCGACCACGGGCGCGGCGGGCACCGTGGTCACGGTCACCGGGTCGGGTCTCATGGGCATCACCCAGATCACCGTGGGCACCGCCACGGCCACCCCCACCACCCAGACCGCCAACTCCATCAGCTTCCCTGTGCCCGCCGACGCGGCCACCGGTGTCCAGGTCATCACCTTCCACATCAACAGCAGCTACGGCATGACCAATCCCCTCTCCTCGTTCACGGTCACGCTTTAATCTTCCTTTCCGGCACTCCGGGGTATACTCGACATCGTTACGTTGAGACGTCTCAACGTAACAACCTGCGAGGAGCCGGCGATGCCACGTCCCAAGCGCCCCACCTGGACCAAGATCACCATCACCGTCTCCCAGGAGATTTCCCGGCTCATCCGCATCCGCACGGCGGAACTGGGGATCAACCACGGCACCTTCGTCGACCAGATCCTCCGGGAGCATCTGGGCCTGGCCCCGGCCCAGGATCCCGCTGCGGGCGCCCCCCGCGGCATCCCCGCGCCGGCACCGGTCCCGCCGGCCAAGGCTCCCAGGCCTTCCGTCAAGAAGGCGGCGCCTCCCGCGGCCAAGGCCCCGGCCTATGACGCCGCCGCCTTCGCCGCCTGCAAGGGCGACCCCCCGGCCCTGGCGGAATTCCTTTATGGCCGCCTGACCCAGGTTCCGGCCACGCGTCTCTTCGAGC
>DBME01000206.1 GCA_002298155.1 Holophagaceae bacterium UBA706
TTTTACTCAAATCCACCGAGCCCTTTCTTCCCGCCCCGCCCCACTATCGCCGCCCCCCCCGCAGCAGTTCCTCCGCCACCTCAACCACTCGCGGCGTCGCCGGCGTATGCGGCCGCGGCTTCGTCGGCCCCGGATTCCGGAACGTCTCCACCAGCAGCGCCTCCAGCCCTTCCGGATCCCGGCTCCCCCTGGACAAATTGAACTTGGAGTACGGCGCCGTGTAGNNGTCGCAGGTGAGCAGCGGGATCCCCGCCAGCCACGCCTCGATGCCCACCGTGGACCGCGTCGTCACCACCACGTCCACCGCGAACAAGGACATGTGCAGGTTGTCCGAGGGGTGGCTCACGGAGATGCGGGGATGCCCCGTCACCAGTGGCGTATAGGTCTCGTTGGGATGGGGACGCACCACCAGATGCCAGTCCGGATGCTGGTCCACCCANNCAGGCACGCCTCGATGTCCGTGGGCAGGGAGGGCAGGGCCGCGTCGCGCCCCGAGGCCCAGAGGATCACCTTCTTGTCCATCCAGCCCATGCGGATCCTCAGGGCCTTGCCGGCCGCGGGGAGACCGGGGTTCAGCAGACTGTCGAAGGCCGGGTTGCCCGTGATGGCGAGATCCGTGGGGGAGCGGCCCGCTTCCACCAGGATCTCCGCCGTGGCTTCGTTCAGCACGCAGACCCGGCTCCCGTAGCCCTTCTGGGCAAGCCAGGGAAGTTCACAGATGCCGAACAGATCCACCAGGCAGAGGGATGGCAGGCCCCGGTCCCGGGCGGCCATCAAGGCGGCCTGTTCGGCGCGGGGCGAGTTGGTGGCGATGAGCAGGTCCGGTTGGACCTCGTCCAGGGCCCGGGCAAGGATGGTGGTGGGCAGGAATGCCGCCCGCCCGTGGGCCTCGTAGGCGGTGCGGGCGCCCTCCATCCCCAGGCGCAGCTCCAGATCGTGGTAGGAAAGGCCGAGGTAGGCGATTGATTCCGCCGCCGGGATACGCCCGCCGGGGAGGTCGCGCATGAGCATCTCGCCCCGGGCCAGGGCCCCCTCGTCGCCGGGGCGCACCAGGTCCTTGAAGCCGAAGTGGGGGATGCCAAGCTCCACCAGCTGCGGACCGGCGGCGGTGAGGCCCAGAATCCGCACCTCGGTGGCGGGATCCTGCAGGTAGTGGCGGATGACCGGCAGCAGGGCCAGGAGGTGCCCACCGCCGTAGGTGCAGAACAGGATTCGCCTACGCGCCATGATCCGTCTCCAGAAGACCGCCCAGCGCCAGGGTTTCGAAGGTCGGGGCGGGGCCCACGCCCGGGCTGTCCAGGAAGATCCTGAACCAGAGCTCCAGCGCCACCAGGGCCCGGATCTCGCGGGTGAAGTTGCGGCTGCCGTCCTGGTGGGCGTCCAGGATCCGCAGCACCTGGGCCGGATCGAAGAGGCCCCGGTCCGCGGCCCGGCTGGAAAGGAGGACCCCGCGCACCAGGGGGCGGAGCTTCGTGCGGAACCATTCGCCGATGGGCACGGTGAACATCTGTTTCGTGCGGTGGGTGAGGCCGGGACCCAGGAGCGGCTCCACGGCCCGCTTGTACAGGTAGCGGGTCTCGCCCTGGCGGACCTTGAAGTGGCCGGGGAGGGAGAAGGCGAATTCCACCATGCGCACGTCCATGAAGGGGCTCCGGGCCTCCAGCGACGCCGCCATGGGCATGCGGTCGGGCTTCACCAGGTTGTTGCCCGGGAGCAGCTGCATGCAGTCCAGGTAGAGGGCCTGGTTGAGGGTGTCCAGGTGCTGGACCTCGGCCAGGAGCTTGCGGGTGAGATCGAAGGAGTCCATCCCCTCCGTCGCCCCGCGGAAGGCCGGGGCGTAGAGGTCCAGCTTTGCGGCCTCGGTGAAAAGGCTCTGGAAGTCGTGGTAGGCCCGGCCGAAGGCGGCGCCGGGGATGTGGGCGGGGCTCTGGGCGAAGAAGGCCGCGTACTTCTGGTAGCCCCCGAACAGCTCGTCCCCGCCGTCGCCGGTGAGCACCATGGTGACGTTGCGGGCGGCGGCGCGCGATACCTGGAGGTAGGGCATGAAGCTGGCGTCGCCGTGGGGCTGGTCGCAGTGGTAGAGCGTGAGGGGCCAGAGGTCCGTCATGTCCATGGAGACCCGCTCCATGTGGTGGTGCGTGGCGAAGCGGTCGGCGGCCTCCCGGGCGAAGGGGGACTCGTCGAAGCGGGGCTCCTCGAAACCGATGGTGAAGGTCTGCACGGGGGTGGGCTGGTGCCGGACCATGCGGGAGACCACCGAGGAGGAATCGAGCCCACCCGACAGGAAGGCGCCGAAGGGCACGTCGGAACGCATCCGCAGCCGCACCGCGTCGTCCAGCAGCTCCAGGAAGCATTCCCGCGCGGCCCGTTCGTCCCAGTCCGCCTCGTGGACCGCGGCCAGGTCCCACCAGCGGCGCACCTCCGTCCCGGCGGTGGTGACGCGCATCCAGTGCCCGGGTTCCAGGTGGCGGATGCCCTTGAACGCGGTCATGGGGGCGGGCACGTAGTTGAAGGTGAGGTAGTGGTGGATGGCCTCGGGGTTCAGCTCGGCCCGGACCCCGGCGGCGAGGAGGGCCTTGATCTCGGAACCGAAGAGGAGGCGCCGGGAATCGTCGTGGATGTAGAGGGGCTTCACACCCATGCGGTCGCGGATGAGGTAGAGGGCCCCCTCGCGGCGGTCGTGGATGGCGATGGCGAACATCCCGTTGAGGCGGTTCACGAACCGGATGCCTTCCCGCTCGTACAGGCGCAGGAGCACCTCCGTGTCGGAGTGGGTGCGGCAGGCCACTCCGGCATGCTTGAGTTCCTGGGCCAGCTCCACGTAGTTGTAGATCTCCCCGTTCTGCACCAGGGCGATGCCGTCGTCGTCCGACAGGAAGGGCTGGCCGCCCCCCTCGGGGTCGATGATGGAGAGCCGCTCGTTGCCGATCCCCACGCCCTGGGCCGAGGTCTTGCCGCGGCCGTTGGGGCCCCGGTGGGAAAGGCTGCGGCCCATGCGGTCGAAAAGGGCCTCGTCCACGTCTGGAAGCTGCCGGTTGAAATAGCCGAATATCCCGCACATGTCAGTACGATCCCTTTCCGGTGACCTGTCTCAAGGTCCACCACATGATCTTCAGATCCAGCTGGAGACTCGCGGTCCTCACGTAGGCCAGGTCCAGGTCCAGACGCTCCTTGGGCGTGGCTTCCGAACGGAGGGTGGCCTGGGCCAGGCCCGTGAGGCCGGGGCGGACGCGGTGGCGCTCCGCCCAATGGGAGGGTGTGTACAGGCGCTCCATGTCCGGCACGTCCGGCCTGGGGCCCACCAGGCTCATGTCGC
>DBME01000096.1 GCA_002298155.1 Holophagaceae bacterium UBA706
AGCGCGTCTTCGAGGCCTTCGCCTTCCGGGCCCATGGAGTGGGGAACCTCGCCCTGGCGGCGGCGCGCCGGATCCTGGAGGCCCACGGGGGCACCCTGGCCTTCGTCCCGGACCCCGGCGGCCCCGGGCGCGTCGCCTTCACGCTGCCCTGCCGGTGAGGCCATGTCCAAACCCAAGATCCTGGTGGTGGATGACGAGCGCGCGGTGCGCTTCGCCCTGCGGGAGTACCTCGAGCATCACGGCTTCAGCGTGGACGAGGCGGAGACCTGCGCCCAGGGCGAGGAGCGGTACCGCCGGGACGTGTACGACGCGGTGACCCTGGACTACGCACTCCCCGACGGCAACGCCCTGGAGCTCCTGCCCAGGCTCAAGGCCATCGACGCCGGCGTGCCCATCGTCCTCATCACGGCCCAGGGTTCCATCGACCTGGCGGTGCGCGCGATCCAGCTCGGGGCCGAGCAGTTCCTGGTCAAGCCGGTGGACCTCCAGGCCCTGCAGCTGGTGCTGGAGCGGGTGCTGGAGAACCAGCGCAACCGCCGCCGGCAGGTGGCCAAGGCCGTGGACCGCCCCCGGCGCGAGCTGGATCTCTTCATGGGCACCAGCGCCGCCATCCGGCGCCTGGAGGAGCAGGCCCAGCGCGCCGCTTCCGCGGAGAGCCCCGTGCTCATCCAGGGGGACACCGGCACCGGAAAGAGCGAACTGGCCCGCTGGCTGCACAACCATGGTTCCCGGGCCCAGGAGCCGCTGCTGGAACTGAACTGCGGCGGCTTCACGCGGGAGTTCCTGGACACGGAGCTCTTCGGGCACGAGAAGGGCGCGTTCACCGGGGCCGTGAACGCCAAGGTTGGGCTGCTGGAGGCAGCCAACCGCGGCACGGTCTTCCTGGACGAACTGGGCGACATGGACCTCCAGATCCAGCCCAAGCTGCTCAAGGCCCTGGAGGAGAAGCGGTTCCGGCGCCTGGGCGAGGTGCACGACCGCAAGGTGGACTTCCGCCTCATCGGAGCCACGCACCGGAACCTGGAGGCGCTGGTGCAGGACCGGCTCTTCCGGGCCGACCTCTTCTACCGCGTCAGCGCCATCCAGGTGACGGTGCCGCCCCTCTCCGAGCGCGCCGAGGACATCCCCGACCTGGCCCGCAGCCTCCTGGACCGCATCACCGAGGAATGGGGACGCGAGCCGGTGCGCCTGGCTCCGGACGCCCTGGTGGGCCTCCAGCGCCACGGCTGGCCGGGCAACATCCGGGAGTTGCGCAATGTCCTGGAGCGGGCCCTGCTGGGGGCGCGCACCCTGCTCATCGAGGCCATGGACCTGGACTTCGCATCCAGCCCCCGGCCTTTGAGCGAGGCCGCGGGCTCAAGGCTCACCCTGCGCGAGATGGAACGCTTCCACATCGCCCAGGTGCTGAAGGAGGAAGGCGGCCGGGTCGAGGCCGCGGCGAAGCGCCTGGACATCCCGAGAAGCACGCTGTACCAGAAGATCAAGCTCTTCGGTCTTTCCTAGCCCCGCTCATCCATGCGTGTCGCGAAGTCCAGGAAGGCCTTGAGGGCCTTGCCGATCTCGCCGGCCGTGCGCGGATCGCCCGGCGTGCCGTCGGGGGCGAGGTTGCGGTCGGCCAGGGGCACCGTGATGCCTCCGGGCAGGGCGAAGGCCCCCAGGTTCGCCAGCGTCGCGCGCCACTGCATCTGGGCCCGCGCCCCGCCGAAGGCGCCGGGGGAGGCCGAGGCCAGCAGCACCGGCAGGCCCTTGAAGGGGCTGGGCGTCATGGTGGACACCCAGTCCACGGCGTTCTTCAAATGGGGGGGGATGCCGGCGTTGTACTCCGGCGAGACGATGACGAGGCCCTGGCATTCCGCCAGCGCCGCGTGCAGGGCCACGGCCTCGTGGGGGGCGGCCAGGTCCGCGTCGTAGAGCGGGATCCGCAGGTCGTCCCCCGACAAGCTCCGCACCTGGGGACCCAGGGCCTCCAGGCACCGGGCCAGATGACCCAGCAGCTTGAGGTTCAGCGAATCCTTCCTGAGGCTTCCACCCATGGCCACGATCTTCACGGCACCCTCCCCGGTCAGGCCGATAGTGTGACTCAGAAGCGGCCCTGCATGGAATGGGCGTAGCCGGTGAGTTCCACATAGGCGTCCCCGGCCTCCCGACCCCGGGCGTCCAGGACCCGGCAGGCCCCCTCCCAGTAGGTGATGGCCGTGCCCAGGCGTGTGCGCAGCTCCTGCCCGGCCACCAGGGGCTCCAGGGTCCAGGTCTCGCCCAGAGCCTCCAGGCGAAGGGGCAGGGGGTAGACGGCGGCCGAGCCAGGGCTCTTCCAGGCGCCCCCCTGGAAGCGGAAGCTCCGGGTGGTACGGGCCAACCGGCCCTGGGCATCCACTTCGGACACCAGCGACCAGGGGTCCTGGGAGCCGTCGGCCCTGCGCAGGCGATAGACCATGAGGCTCCGCCCGTCCTTCAGCTGGATCCCCGCCCAGTCCCAGCCCACGAGGTTGGGCGCCAGTTGGCTGGAGCTGAATTCGTGGTCCATCCAGGACGTTCCGTGAAGGGTGCCGGACCGGGTCCCCCCGAAGGTCCCGCGGGTCTCCATGCGGGGGAAGGTTATGTAGTGGCTGGCCGCGTCCGGGGCGTCCCCCTTGCGCACGCGCCCGTCCTCGCCGAAGACCACCGGCGGCCCCGGCGCCGTGAGGTCCAGGTCCAGATCCGTGCCGCCGACGGTGAAGGCGAGGTGCACGGCGCCCGCGGGATCCATGCGCGCCGTCCATGCGCCGTTGCGCAGGTCGAGGCGCCCGGTGGCAGCGGCGGCGGGGATGCCCTCGCGGTTGAGGCGCTCCTCCACCTGGAAGGCGTTCCGGTCCACGTCGGTGAGGGCGGCATGGGCCAGGTGGATCTGGTCCGAGCGCCAGGCGGTGCTGCCCCGGTAGCCCTGGGCGGGCAGGGCCTCGCGGAAGAAGGTGAGTTGATAGCCGAAGCGGTGGCCGGCGCTGTCCCAGAGATGGCCGGTGAAGTACCACCACTCCGTGGCGAAGTCCCGGTGGGCGCCGTGGTCGGCGGGAAAGCGGAAGCCATACCCGGGCTGCGCCGTGCGGAAGGGGGACGCGGCCATGAGGGCCGCCAGGACCAGGGCGAGGGGCTTCATGAGGCGCCCTCCTCGGCCTGGCGGTCCGCAGGAAGCCGCGCCGCCCACCGGGCGACAGGCCATTGGGCCGCGGCCGCCGCCGCCAGGCACAGGGCCCCCATGCCGCCCAGGAAGGCCCAGGGCAGGCGGTAGGCCAGGGTCCAGCCGAAGGCCTGGGGATTGAGCACCTGCACCAGGATCCGGGACAGGAGGAGGCCCAGGCCCAACCCGCCCAGGCACCCCGCCAGCGCCACGCCGAAGCCTTCGCCCAGGAGCACCCGGGTGATGGCGCCGTCGCTGCCGCCCAGGGCCCGCAGGGTCCAGATGTCGCCGCGCCGCCCCAGGGCCAGCCCCGCCAGGGACTGCACCAGCCCCGCCAGGGCCACGGCCAGACCGATGACTTCCAAGGCGTACGTGATGGCGAAGGTCTGGTGGAAGATCCGCTCCACCTGTGCGCGCAGGGCG
>DBME01000243.1:0-1883 GCA_002298155.1 Holophagaceae bacterium UBA706
TGGGACGACGCCATGAGCAAGGCCCGTTTCGAGTTCCGGTGGGAGGACCAATTCAACCTGGCCATGGACCCCGAGACCGCCCGGGAGTTCCACGACGAGACCCTCCCCGCCGAAGGGGCCAAGGCCGCCCATTTCTGCTCCATGTGCGNNTCCATGAAGATCACCCAGGACGTCCGGGACTATGCCCAGGCCCACGGGCTGACGGGAGAGGAGGCCCTGGCGGTGGGCATGGAAGAGAAAGCCAAGGAATTCGAAGCCACCGGTGCGGAGATTTACCATCAGGCGTAGTAAGCTCGTCCGGTGGAAAAAAAGCGCCCCGACCCCGATGAAATTCTGAAACACGTCCAGGAAGAGGAGGCCCGGCAGCAACGGGCCCGCCTGAAGATCTTCTTCGGCATGGCCCCGGGTGTCGGCAAGACCTCCGCCATGCTCGAGGACGCCCAGCTCCGCCGCAAGGAGGGCCTGGACGTCATGGTGGGCGTGGTGGAGACCCACGGCCGCGCCGAAACCGAGGCGCTGACCGAAGGGCTGGAGGTCCTGCCCAAGCGCGTCCTCCCCTACCGGGGCGTACAGATGGAGGAGTTCGACCTGGAGGCCGCCCTCAAGCGCCGCCCGGCCCTGGTCCTCATGGACGAGCTGGCCCACACCAACGTGCAGGGCTCGCTCCACGTCAAGCGCTGGCAGGACGTGTGGGACCTCCTGGACGCGGGCATCGACGTGTACTCCACCGTCAACGTCCAGCACCTGGAGAGCCTCAAGGACACCGTGGCCCAGATCACCGGCGTGATCGTGCGGGAGACCATCCCCGACACCATCCTGAACCGCGCCGACCAGATCGAGCTGGTGGACATCCCCCCCGAAGAGCTGCTGGAAAGGCTTCAGGACGGCAAGGTCTACGTGCCCGAACAGGCGCAGTACGCGCAGGAGCGGTTCTTCCGGAAGGGGAACCTGCTGGCGCTGCGGGAACTGGCGCTGCGGCGCACCGCCCAGCACGTGGACGCCGACATGCGGCGCTACATGGAGGCCGAGGGCCTCAAGGGCCGCACCTGGGCCGCGGGCGAACGCATCCTCGTGTGCATCAATTCCAAGACCCGGTCCGCCAGCCTCGTGCGCGCCGCCCGGCGCATGGCCGAATCCCTGGGGGCCCCCTGGATCGCCCTGTACGTGGAGACCGGCAAGCACATCCGCTATTCCGACGAGGAAAGGGCGCACCTGGAGGATCACCTCCGGCTCGCGGAGCGCCTGGGGGCCGAGACCGTGGTCATCCAGGGCGACCTCTCCACCGGCGAGGTCATCATGGACTTCGCCCTCACCCACAACGTCACCCGCATCCTGGTGGGCAAGCCCGCCCACTCCCGCCTGGCGGCCTTCTTCTCCGGGTCGCTGGTGGATGACCTGGTGCGGCGCAGCAAGGCCATCGACATCCACGTGATCCCCGGCGAAGTGGCCCCCGTGCGCGAACCGCGCCAGGGCAAGCGCCCCAAGGGCCAGGGTCCCGCCCTCGCCCACTTCCTCTACGCCACCGTCCTGGTGGCCGTGGTCACCGGCCTGTGCCTCACGGTGGGCCGGCGCATGGAGCTGGCGGACTACGCCATGATCTACGTGCTGGGCATCATGATGGCCAGCATCCGCTTCGGGCGCTGGCCCTCCCTGCTGGCGGCGCTCCTGAGCGTGGGCTGCCTGGACTTCTTCTTCATCAAGCCGGTGTACTCCTTCATCGTGGGCGACCTCAAGCACATGGTCACCTTCGGCGTGATGATGCTGGTGGCCCTGCTCATCGGCAACCTCACCGAGCGCATCCGCAGCCAGATCCGCCTGGCCCGCACCCGCGAGCAGCGCCTCCGGGCCCTGTTCCGCCTCAGCGGCGAGCTGACCCGCACCTT
>DBME01000243.1:1889-3548 GCA_002298155.1 Holophagaceae bacterium UBA706
CCAGCGTCTCCATCTCCCTGCCCGGCCCCGGCGGCCGCCTGGAGCCCCACCAGGATCCCCGCAGCACCCCCCTGGGCGAGGACGAGCTGGGCGTGGCCCAGTGGGTCTACGACCACCACGAGGCCGCGGGCCTGGGCACCGACACCCTCCCAGGCGCGCGGGCCATGTACCTGCCCCTGAAGGGCTCCCACGGCCTCATCGGCGTCATGGGCATCCAGCCCAACACCGGCAACCCCGGCGTCGAGCCCGACCAGCGCCACCTCATGGAAGCCTTCGCCAACCAGACCGCCCTGGCCCTGGAACGCACCCTGCTGGCCGAAAAGAACCTCGACACCCAGCGGCGCATGGACCGCGAGCAGGTGCGCAGCGCCCTCCTCTCCTCCGTCTCCCACGACCTGCGCACGCCCCTGGCGGGCATCACCAGCGCGGCGCGGAACCTCCTGGAGGACGAAGGCCGCCTCACCCCCGAAGGAAGGCACCAGCTGGCCTCGACCATCTTCGACGAGGGTCATCAGCTCAGCCGTCTGGTCACCAACCTCCTGGACGCCACGCGCCTGGAATCCGGCGTGGAGCTGAACAAGGAATGGGTGCCCGTTGCCGACCTGGTGGACAACGCCCTGGCGCGGCTCAAGCCCCTCCTGCGCGACCGCGAGGTGAAGGTGGAGCTGCCCCCCAACCTCCCCCTGGCGCAGGCCGACCCGGTGCTCATGGAGCAGGTGCTCATCAACATCCTCGAGAACGCCAACCGCTACTCCCCCGCCGGCGAACCCATCGAGATCAAGGCGTGGGCCACGGAACGGGCCCTGACCCTCTCCGTGTCCGACCACGGGCCGGGCATCCCGGAGGAGCAGGAGGAGCGGATCTTCGAAAAGCTGGTGCGGTTCCAGCAGGGCNNGGCGCCGGGCTGGGACTGGCCATCTGCAAGGGCGTCATGGACGCCCATGGCGGCAAGATTCAGGCGAACAACCGACCGCAGGGCGGGGCCACCTTCCGCCTCAGCCTGCCCCTGGACGCCAAAATGCCGGCGGCGCCGTCCGAGGAGTGACTTCCGCGACAGGAAACCGGGCCCTGGGCATGGTTTCATGGAGGAAGTCGGCCTAGGGGCCGGCACCCCCTGGAGTTGAAGATGAAACTGGGCATTTGCCGGGCCGGGCTTCCGGCCCTTATCTGCATGGCGTCGCATGCGGCGCCGTCCTGGGTGGAGGCCCCCGCCCTGTCCGTGCCTCCGGCCGAGCTCCTCAAGGCAGCCGCCGGGATGCCCGTCCTGCCCCAGTACATCGCCGCGGAGCTCCTCCTGGACCTGGGCGTCACCCTGGACGAGGCCGGACGGCGCTCCTTGCGCTACCACTACATCTACCGCGTGGACCAGGAGGCCGCCATCCAGGGCCTGGGCACCGTCTCTGCGGGCTGGTCCACCTGGTTCGAGGAGAAGCCCGTCATCCGCGCCCGGGTCATCACCCCCGATGGGGTCGAGCACCTGCTGGACCCGGCCACCCTTGGGGAAAGCCAGCCCCAGGTTAAGGACGCCGACATGTTCTCCGACCGCAAGGGCCTCCGGGGCCCCCTGCCCAGCCTGGTCAAGGGCGCACTGGTGGAAGTGGAGATCACCCAGCGGGAATTCCGTGTGTTCTCCGCCGCGGGCAACCGCGGCTCGCTGGA
>DBME01000047.1 GCA_002298155.1 Holophagaceae bacterium UBA706
ACCCTCACCCTGCGCACCCGGAACCTCGGCGACGCCCAGGTGGAGATCGCCGTGGAGGACACGGGCTGCGGCATGCCCATGGAAGTCCAGGCGAGGGCCCTGGAGCCGTTCTTCACGACCAAGGCCATCGGCAAGGGGACCGGCCTCGGGCTTTCCATGGTCTACGGGATGGTGACGGCCCACCAGGGACACATGGAGATCCGTTCCGAGCCCGGCAAGGGGACCCAGGTCACCCTGAGGCTCCCGGCCTCCAGCTCCCGCAAGGCCTCACCCGAAGCCGCGCCGGAGGACCCCAAGGCCTCTCCCCTTCAAAGGAGGGAGGTCCTCCTGGTGGACGACGATGATCTGGTCCGCGCCTCCCTGGAGGACATCCTGGCGGACCTGGGTCACGCCACCTCCCCGGTGGCCTCCGGCGAGGAGGCGCTGCGCCGCCTGCAGGAAGGCTACCGCCCGGACCTCGTCATCCTGGACATGAACATGCCCGGGCTGGGTGGCGCCGAGACCTTGCCGAGACTGCGCTCCTGCCGCCCCGAGGTGCCCATCCTCATCGTCACGGGCCGGGTCGACCAGACGGTGCTGGATCTGGTCGCGGGGGATGCCCAGGTCACCCTCCTGCCCAAGCCGTTCGGCAAGAAGGAGCTGAGCGCCTACATCCAGGGCCTTGCCGCATCCCCGGAGTGCGGATGACGAGGCCCCCGTCCGGCCTCCCGGGCTCAGGTATAATGGCGTTCAAATCCATTCTCCCCCGGGTGGTTCCGTCAGCGCCGAACCCCACATTCCGTTTCCCGAGAGGCATGCCATGAAGGTAGGGTTGGTCGGATTTCCAGGCAGCGGCAAGACCACCGTGTTCAACGCGCTCACCGGCCTTTCGGCCGAAACCGGCTTCAACGCCGCCCGCGGCAAGACCAACCTGGGCACCGTGAAGGTGCCCGATGACCGCATCACCGCCCTGTCGGCCCTCTACCATCCCAAGAAGACCACCCTCGCCGAGATCACCTTCTGCGACGTGGCCGCGGCCGCCGCGGGCAGCCATGGCCAGAGCCTGGACGAGTCGACCCTGCGGGCCATGCGCGAAGTGGACGCCTTGTGCCAGGTGGTCCGGGGCTTCACGGGTGCGGCGGGCGAGGCCCCCGAGCCCCTCGCCGAGGCCAAGGGCCTCGAGGATGAGATGAACCTGGCCGACCTCATCCTCATCGAGAAGCGCCTGGAGCGCCTCGCCAAGGAGAAGGCCAAGACCGGCGAGGCCGAGCTCCTGGGCACCCTCAAGGCCGCCCTGGAAGCCGGCACGCCCCTGCGCCGCCTGGAGGGTATCACCCCCGACACCTGGGCGTCGCTGGCCGGGTACCGGTTCCTCACGCAGAAGCCGCTGCTCCTCGTCCTGAACGTCCCCGAGGACCAGGCCGCCTCCCCCGTCCCGGAGGACCTGGAGCGCCACACCCGCGAAGCGGGCCTGGGCCTGGTGGTCCTGGCCGGTCTCGTGGAGATGGACATCGCCCAGATGTCCCCCGAGGACCAGAAGGAGTTCGTGGCGTCACTGGGCTTGGCCGAGCCGGCCATCGCGCGGTTCATCCGCGGGGCCTACGCCCTCCTGGACCTCATCAGCTTCCTCACCGCCGGCGAGGACGAGTGCCGGGCCTGGCCCATCCGCCGCGGCCTCACCGCCCCCAAGGCCGCCGGCAAGATCCACTCCGACATCGAGCGCGGTTTCATCCGGGCCGAGGTGACCCACTGGGACGACCTCGTCCACCTGAAGAGCGAAGCCAAGTGCCGGGAGGCGGGGAAGCTCCGGAGCGAGGGCAAGGAGTACGTCGTGCATGACGGCGACGTGATCAACTTCCGGTTCAACGTCTGACCATGCGGGAAGAAGGTCATGAGCGATTTCTCATGGCCGGCAGATGATGATGAGGGCCGGTGGTAGGTTCCCCCAAATCGGCCCAAAAACCCGCACTCGCCTGAAGTGGGTCCGGAAGTGAGGCAACGCCCGGCGGCCGTATTGGAAGGCCACAAAACGCCCATTGGGCGTGAGGGACTGCCGTATGGCGTCAAGGATGCGGTGGCTGACCTCGGGGCCCAGGCTCTGGAAGGGGAGTCCCGACACGATGCGTGGGACCTTGCGTGCGCCCAGGACCTTGATCAGGTTCTCGGCGCTTTCCCCCGTCAGCTGGAGCCGGGGATCCTCCAGCCGCCCTGCCAGGCTCCGGCGGAGGGCGTCATCGATCTCCATGGCCAGGATGTGCCCCCCGGTCGGGAGTCCGTTCAGGAGAGCCCGGGTGATCCGGCCCGTGCCGGGGCCCAACTCCACGACACTCGCATAACGGCCCAGGGCCCTCGCCATGGTGCGGGCAAGAGCCATGGAGCTGGGTGCCACCGAGCCCATGCGGAAGGGGCTGCGGAGAACGGAGCCCAGAAACGCCGCGTACTCACCTATTCGGTGGGTCAGGCCCCCCGAGGCCAGCCGAAGGGTAGCTCCGGGCGTGACACTCGGGCGATCAACGGACGCGGGCCTTGCGACAAAGACACTCCAACTGCGCCTCCACAGGACGCCCTTCGATGGGGTGCGGCATGGGGATCGACATTCGTTTTGGCTCCGGATATGCCATGAGTTGGCAACACCCATCATTCTGCCCCGGGTAGGAAGCCGAAGCAATGCCTATTGTCTATCAACAAACTCAACAATAAGAGATTCCTCCCCCTCAGACAAACCAGACCCGCACCCGTCATGAGTTGCCCGGGCCCCTGAATGAACGACGGCTAGAAGGCCCACGGGCGCCTGGTGTCGGCCTTGAACCTGCGAAAGGAGGCGGCAGGGTCCGCGGCTATGGCTCATATTTGACCCATGGCCGAACCGGAAACACTCGTTTTGTTCTTCGACGGCGACTGCGCCCTCTGCCACGGTTTGGTCCGGTTCCTGGCCGCGAGGGATGCGGCCGGAGTGATCCACTATGCCCCGCTGGAATCCGAAGCGGCCCGGCAGCGTATCGGGCCGGTGGAGGGGAACACCGTGGTCGTGCTCGCCCGCGGAAAGCCCTGGCGTGAAAGCGACGCCCTGCTGGAACTCGCCCGGCGCCTTCCCTGGCCCTGGCGGTGGGCGACTGTGCTCCGATGGCTGCCACGCGCCTGGCGCGACGCCTGCTACCGCCTGGTGGCCCGTAACCGGTACCGGTTCGGCCGCAGGGAGGCCTCCTGCCTGCTGGCCACCCCGGAGCTGCGGCGCCGGATGCTGGGGCCGCAATGAAATCGCCCAGGAGCCCCTGGGTCATGGCCATGGACTGGGTGGATCTGGCCTTCCTCCATTGGCCTGTGCCCCCGGGGAGCCTGGCACCCTTCCTGCCACCGGGACTGGAACTGGACACCTGCCAGGGAAGCGCTTGGCTATCCATCGTGCCCTTCCGCATGGACCGGGTGCGGGCCCGGGGCCTCCCTCCCCTTCCAGGCATCCGCACCTTTCTCGAACTGAACCTCCGCACCTACGTCACGGCCGGCGGGAAGCCGGGGGTCTGGTTCTTCAGCCTGGAGGCCGAGAATCCCCTGGCGGTGAGGGCCGGCCGGGCCTTGGCCCTCCTGCCCTACATGGACGCCCGCATGACCTGCCGGCGGGAGGACGGCTGGTACGCCTATACCAGCGAACGAACCCACCGCGGCGCTCCGGAGGCCACTTTCGCCGGTCGGTTCCGCCCCGATGGCGCGCCTTTCCAGGCCGCTCCGGGCTCCCTCGAGCACTTTCTCGCGGAGCGCTACTGTTTCTACAGCGCAGCCCCCTCAGGGCGGATCCACCGTTTCGACGTGGAGCATCCCCCCTGGAACCTCCACCCCTGCCAGGCGGAGATCCACGTGGAGACGATTTGCTCCGCCCTGGGACTCACGCTGCCCATGCCCGTGCCCGTCGCGCATTTTTCGGCGCGCCAGGAGGTACGCTGCGGATGGTGTCGGAGGTAGGGGCAGCGACGACCAACCGCTGGGCCCTATCCAGAAGTGATGACTCAATCAATTTGATCCAACGGGCTTGTCACGCCCCGTCCGCCACGGTTCAGGACGTGGGTATAGATCATCGTGGTTTCAACATCCTTATGCCCAAGGAGTTCCTGAATCGTCCGGATGTCGTACCCGCTCAGGAGGAGATGGGTGGCAAATGAATGCCGAAGGATGTGGGGAGAGACCGGCTTGACCATCTCGGCTGCGCGGGCGCCAAGCCTGACAGCTTTCTGAACGCTCTCAGGATGGAGATGATGCCTTCGGGTAATCCCTGATCGCGGGTCGGTCGACCGAAGGGCTGATGGGAATACCCATTGCCAACCCCAGGCGCGGGAGGCCTTTGGAAATTTTTCAGCCAGCGCATCAGGGAGCAGGACGTCACCGTGCCCTTCGGCCAGATCCTTCCGGTGCAGCCATCCCACCTTCGCCAGATGCGCCTTCAACGGAGAAGCCAGGGACGCAGGCAGCATCGTCACACGGTCCTTCCCACCCTTCCCTCCCCTGACAATGACTTGACCCTGTTCGAAGTCCAGGTCCTTCACGCGCAGCCGAAGCGCCTCCATCAACCGCATCCCCGCCCCATAAAGCAGTCTGGCCACGAGAAGCATGACGCCGTCCATCTGGTGGAAGAGGGCACGAACCTCTCCATGGGTCAGCACAACCGGAAGCCGCTGGCTCCGCTTGGCATGGACGATCCCATCAAGCCAGGGCAGAGGTTGCTCCAGCAGTTTCCCGTAGAGGAAGAGCAGCGCAGATTTGGCCTGATTCTGCGTCGAAGCAGATACGCGGCGTTCCACCGCGAGGTGCGTCAGGAAGGACTGGACCTCAACGCTTCCAAGGTCCCGTGGGTGCTTCTTGCCGTGAAAAAGGATGAACCGGCGAACCCAATCGACATAAGTCTCTTCGGTCCGAAAACTGTAATGCCGTGCGCGCAGGCAGTCACGAAGCTGATCGAGCAACTTCCGCTTACCTGTTGACGAGGGATCCATCCGCTCATTTTTAGTCTGCCTATCCCCACCATCCATCGACGTTTCTCCCAACGCAGGAGTTCGCCCATCCGAGTAAACTCGTAAGGACACCCCATCCTGCAGAGCCGTTGTGGATCACAACATGTCGCTTTTTTTACGCCCGTCAAGATGCCCATGCCACCCGAACCTGCCAGTCCGGGTTTTCTCCTCCCCTTTACCTGAATGGGCGGCTTACGAAGCCTTTCGTCGCATCGGTCTAATTCAAAGTTAGGAGGCTCAATGGGCATCG
>DBME01000323.1 GCA_002298155.1 Holophagaceae bacterium UBA706
CCATGGACGCGAAGCTCGCAGAGCTTCGGCGAGCGCAGCGAGCAGGGCCTGGGCGGGATGGGTCGGAGTCCGGGCCCCGGCCGGGGTGATTCGAAGGCCAACCCCCCGATTGCTTTCCTGTGTCCTCTGCGCCTCTGCGCAACTCTGTGTCTGATCCGTTTCTCCAACCCGCCGAAACCGACGGATCAGAAGCCATCATCCCCCGCTGATCAGGTGCAGCACATTCACCACCGTCCGATCCGGTACCGGCGTCGTGTCGTAGTCCTTCGGCGCCACCTGCACGTCGTCCAGGGTGATGATCAGCAGGGGGAACTTGTAGTTCTTCGCCTTCAGCACGTCCCGCACGGTCATGCCGGGGGTCCAGGCCAGGGGGTCGCCGTTGACGGTGAGCATGCTCAGGCACCGTGGGCCTTGACGATTTCCACCACCTCGGGGAAGACGTCCAGGCCGAGCTCCTTCAGGCGGGCCATGGTGGGCACGCCCTCCGGGGTCCAGCCGCGGCGCTGGTAGACGGAATCCACCAGTCGGTTGTAGCGGTCCATGCGGAACGCGCGGGTGATGGCGAGCTTCTCCTCCACGGACTTTCCGGTGGGGTCCACGCCGATCTCCTCCGCCATCTGCTTGTCGTAGCGCTCGGCGCGGGACTCGTACTCCTCCCGGGTAACGGGGCCCACGGAGCGGTAGGGCGGGATGTCGAAGGCGCGCAGGCCCTTGCCCATGCGGATGTTGAAGACCCGCTGGAAGTTGTAGACCTTGGCGGACTGGTGGATCAGCTCTTCCTTGTCGAATTCGAGGCCCGTGGTGGCCTTGAAGATGTCCACGTAGTTCTGGACGTGCTCGGGGATCTTGGCGGGCTCGGAGGTGGTGCTGTTGTCCGAGGGGACCACGTCGTTCCAGGGCAGCTTGCAGAACCCGTTGAGGCCGAACCAGGTGCGGAACAGGGGGAAGTAGTAGAGGGCCTCGGCCTTGTCCTCGAACGTGGGCAGCTGCTTGTTGACCATGTCCATGAAGATCAGCCAGGCCTCGTCGTGCTGGGGGCCCTTGTTGGTGAGGGCGTAGCCGCCCTGCTGGGCCAGCGATTCCTTGGACATGTACTGGCTGTACTCCAGGCCCTTGAGCTCCATGCCGATGTCCTGGAGCAAGGCCGGGTCGCCCCAGCCGCGTTCCGCGAAGATCCGCTTCATCTGGTGGACGCCCTGGCCGGCGATGAGGCCGAAGCCCTCGCCCCGGGCCATCTGGTGCATCATTTCCAGGTCCGCTTCGGCGTTGCCCCAGGTGAGTTCCAGGCCGCCGGTGCGCTCCTTGTTCAGGATGCCGCGCTGGTAGCACTCCATCACGAAGGCGCACAGGGTGCCCCAGGTGATGGTGCAGACGCCGTAGGTGTCGCAGTAGAAGTTCAGCTCCAGCAGATAGTCGGGGTCGAACACGCCGCAGTTGGAGCCCAGGCCGGCGGCGTTCTCGTACTCGGGGCCGTCCACGGTGACCATGTGGCCCTTGTAGGGGCCGGTCTTCAGCACGACGCCGTCGGCGCCCTTGGCGCAGGACATGGAGCAGCCGTACCAGCACCCGTCGGAGGTGCGCTGGGTGCAGCGCTGCTGCCAGTAGGCCGAATCGATGCGGTGGGTGTCGGGGTGGCTGCCGTACTGGAAGTTGTGGGTGGGCAGGAGGTCGTACGCGTCCATGATCTCCACGATGTGCGCGGTGCCGTTGCGGCGCATCATGCACTGGTGGGGGTCGTTGTTCCGCATCTCCTTGTGGTACTTCACGGCGATCTTCGAGAGGGTCTCGTGGTCGGCGGGGTGGTTAAGGTTCGCCTTCACCTGGGGGCCGCGGCACACCAGGGCCCGGATGCGCTTGTCCCGGAACACCGTGCCGATGCCGCCGCGCCCGGCCTGCTTGAGGCGGATGCAGCCGCGGCGCTGGTCGAACCAGGAGAAGTTGAGCATGCCGATGCGGCTGTGCTCGGCGGCGGCGCCGCTGCTCACCACGGAGATGTTCACCCGGTCGGCGTCGTTCTCGGCGTAGAGGGCGGTCAGCACCTCGGCCAGGATGTGGCTGTCGGCCGGGGCCGCGGGGATGGACTCGAAGCGCAGGATGCCCTTGCGGCCGTCGATGAAGAGGACCACGTCGTCCTCGGCCTTGCCCTGGAGCTCCAGGGCGTCGAAGCCGCTGAACTTGAGCAGGGGGCCGAAGTAGCCGCCCACGTTGGAATCGATGGGGATGTCCGTCTGGGGGCTCAGGGAGACCACCAGGGACTTGCCGGTGCCGGCGTACTGGGTGATGCCGCCCACGGGGCCGGAGCTGATGACGATCTCGTTCTCGGGGTCGTTCCACTTCGTCTCGGCGGTCACCGCGTTCCAGAGGTACCAGAGCCCGAAGCCGCGGCCGCCCACGAAGACGTCCTTCATCTGCTGGGTGACCGGCTTCTCGGCGGTCTCCAGGGTCCCCACGTTCACGTAGAGGGTGCGGTTGGTGTAGCCCCGTTCCGGGAGGCTGGGCACGAAGGTGGTCTCCCGGAGTACCCGGCGGGAGGCGCGGACCGCTTCCATCTCTGCGTGGTACTCCGTGCGCTTCGTGTAGTCGATGTCCATCACTTTGCTGGGATCAAAGACGAGGTTGCTCATGTCAGGACTCCAATCACACGATCCGGTAGGCCGGTTCCGGCACGTCCACGATCTCCAGGGCGGCGTGGGGGCACGCCTTGACGCAGATTCCGCAGGAGGTGCACTTGTAAGGCTCGACCCAGTCGGGGTTCCGCTCGAAGGCATCCTTCTCGCAGAAGCCGATGCACATGTAGCAGCCGACACAGAGGCTCTTGTTGATCATCACCACGCCGAGCTTGTTGCGCTTGAGGGCCTCGGCGGGGCAGACCACGACGCAGTCGCCGCACTGGTCGCACAGGATCGTGCTGCCGGTGCCGTCACCGTTGTCGCGGATGTGCAGGGCGGCCATCTTGGGATCGTCCACCTTGAACACCTTGGTGGCGCAGGCCGTTTCGCATTCGTGGGCACAGTCGCGCCCGTGGTTGCACTTGGTCAGGTCGATGCGCAGCTGTCTCATGCCCAGGCCACTCCCGTGGGGCAATTGAACATCGACGGCATGTTGCCGTCTTGCGCCCCATGCCAACGTACCTTGGGCGCCAGGACGTAGCAAGGACGAGCCTCGAAATGTGATCTGGCTCACCCGCAAACCCGACCGGGGCAGTCGACATCAGCTCCGCAGGAGATGGACCGCCGTCGCCTTGAAGGACGCCACCACCTTGGCGCCCGGCGCCAGGCCCAGTTCCTCCAGGGAGACGGGGGTGACGTAGGCCGCCAGGAAGAACCCGCAGTCCAGTTCCACCTTGAAGAAGGGCCCCTTGGGGACGATACGGGTCACGGTGCATGGGAAGCAGTTGCGGGCGCTGGTGTGGCCTTCGGCGTGGATGGCCAGGGTCACGTTCTCGGGGCGGATGCCGATGCGCACCTCCTCGCCCACCCCGGCCCGGCCCAGGACGACCACCTCGCGGCCCCCGGCCTCGACCCGGAACTCGTCCCTGCCTCCCACCGAGACGCGGCCGGTGAGCACCGTCTCCATGCCCACGAAATCCGCCACGAAGGCGTCGGCGGGCCCGTTGATGACGTCCTGGGCGGGGCCCACCTGGACGATGCGTCCCTGGCGCATGACGGCCAGGCGATCTGCCAACCGGAGAGCCTCCATCTGGTCGTGGGTGGCGAGGACCGTGGTGGTCCGCGTCTCCTTGAGGGCGAGGGAGAGGTCGTTCATGAGGCCCTCCCGGGTGGGAGGGTCCAGGGCTGCGAAGGGCTCGTCCAGGAACAGGATCTCCGGGCGCAGGGCGAAGGCCCGGGCCAGGCTGGTGCGCTGGGCCTCGCCCCCGGAGAGG
>DBME01000393.1 GCA_002298155.1 Holophagaceae bacterium UBA706
GGTGTCGCCGGGGTGGGGCAGGGTGCCCAGCACCATCTGGAAGGCCATCACCGAGAAGGCCCACCGGTCGGTGACCGAGGTGGCGCGGATGCCGCTCAGGAGCTCGGGGGCCGTGTGGGTCGGCGTGCCCATCATGGTGCCGGTGTGGGTGAGGCTGCTGTCGTCGTCCCGGGCCAGGCCGAAGTCCGTGAGCTTGAGCTGCGAGTCCTTGCTCACCAGGATGTTCTCGGGCTTCACGTCCCGATGCACCACCCCGGCGCGCTCGGCGGCCACCAGGGCCTGCCCGATCTGGCTGAGCCAGTCCAGGGCCGTGCCCGGGTCCATGGGGCCGTCCGCGAGGTGGCGGGAAAGGGCGCGCCCGTCCACGAACTCCATGGTGAGGAAGGGCCCGGTCTCGGGATCCTCGCCCACGTCGAAGACCGTGATGATGTTCGGGTGGTTCAGCTGGGCGCTGATCTCGGATTCGCGCTGGAACCGCGCGATCATCCCCTCGGAATCGGACCGCGTCTTCTGGACGACCTTCACGGCCACCCGGCGCTTGAGCAGCGGATCCTGGCAGAGGTAGACCACGCCCATGGCCCCGGCCCCAAGCCGCTCCTGCACGGCATAGCGGCCGATCGACAGGGGATCTTCGAAGTCCATGGGGCCCTCCTTCAGCGGCGCCTCACCATGACGATGGTCCGGTCATCGGCCGACGGCGCGCCCCGGGTGTGCGCGAGGATGGCGTCGCCAAGCCCCTTGTTCAGGTCCGGCAGTGGCAGCGGACCCAGGGAACGCAGGGTCTCGCACACCATGTCGAGGTCGAATTCCTTCCCGTCGGGATCCACGGCTTCGGTGATCCCGTCGGTATAGATGAAGAGGAGGTCGCCCGGGTCCAGGGTGACCGTGCCCTGGCCGTACTCGGTCCCTGGGAACATGGCCAGGGGGAAGCCCTGGGAGGACAGCAGCTCGCGGGTCCCGTCCGGGCGGAGCAGGGGCACCGGGTTGTGCCCGGCGTTGGTGTAGGTGAGCGTCCTCGCCACCGGGTCCAGCAGGGCCAGGAAGGCGGTGATGAAGCGGTTGCGGGTGGTGCGCTTGCTGAGGGCCAGGGACACCCTCTGGGCCAGCTTGCCCGGGTCCACGGCGTCCTCGCACCAGGCCTGCATGAGGGCCTGGAAGGTGGCCATGAGCAGGCCCGGGCCGATGCCCTTGCCGGACACGTCGGCCACGCAGAGCCAGGTCTTGCCCCCGGGTCCGGGCCAGAAGCCGTACAGATCCCCGGACACGTTCCAGCAGGCCACGTTCACGCCGAACATCTCGTAGCCGTCCAGGTCCGGGCACCGGTCGGGCAGGAGCCGCTCCTGGATGCGCCGGGCCACGGCCATCTCCTTTTCCATGGCCTGCTTGACCACGAGCTCTTCCAGGAGCCTCGTGGTGCGGATCTTGGCGGCGGCCATGTGCCCCACCACCGCCAGCAGGCGCAGGTCCTCCTCCGTGAAGGGGCCGTGCAGGACGCCTGCGTCCATGTAGATGATCCCCACCACCTCCCCGCCGTGCTCCAGGGGCACCGTCATGATGGTGGTGGCGCCGCTGGTGAGGAGGGACTGGGCCTGGGCCAGGCGGGAATCCAGCATGGGATTGTTGATGAGGAGGGCCTCCCGGCGCTCCACCGCGGCCTCGAGCATGGTCCGGGAGAGCTGCGCCTGGAAGTTCCCCCCGTGGCCCCTGGACCGCGACCCCACCTGGACCATGGCCCCCTGGGCGTCCCTCAGGAGCACCGCGCCCCGGTCGGGCTTCAGGAAGTCGCAGAGGCGCTCCAGGAGGTCCACCAGCATCGCTTCGGTGGTGAGGTCCGCCAGCATGGCGATGCTCAGGGCATGGACGATGTTCAGGGCCTCCTTCCAGTGCCGGACCGGGCTGGAGGCGGGCTCCTGGGCGCCCGAGGAGCGCAGGCGGTTCACGTCCATGAGGAACGAGACGCTGGAATCCCTGTCCCCCGGGGGCTTGTCCTCCAGGGTGAGCGTGATCCGCCCGAACATGATCTCGTCGCCGGGGCCCACTTCCCGGGGGCCCTCGATGCGGTCGCCGTTGACCGTGGTGCCGTTGCGGGAGCCCAGGTCCTCCAGGAGGGCCTTGCCCCCCTGAAGGGTGAACCGGGCGTGGGTGCGGGAGAGGCTGGCGTCCTCCACCACCACGTCGTTGCCCGAGGCCCGCCCAATGGTGATTTCGGGCCGGTCCCGCCCCAGTTTCACGGGAGCGCGCTCAGGCAGACGAATCCAGAACTCTTCCATGGGATTGCCTTTGGTGGGGCAATCTTTGATTCTTTTCTGAACTTGTCAAGTATGATTTATATGTTCTGACATCATTGCGGGTTGGCCTTGGACGAGGTGAACTCCCCGAGCATGATGGGCACCGCGATCTTCAGCATCAGGGTGAAGACCAGGAAGCCCAGGGCGAAGATGCCCGCGGCCACCAGCACCTCGGTGATGGACGGCCGGTAGACGTAGATGTCGCCCAGGACGTCGGGGGTCAGGCCCGGGATGATGAGGGCCATCCCCTTCTCGATGTAGACGGAGGCGTAGATGAGCACGCACCCGATGTTGAGGGTCACCCAGTTGGTGCGGGTCTTCGGGATGAGGAAGAGGAAGAAGGCCGCCGCGCCCGTGATGACCGAGGCCCAGGCGAAGGGCACGAGGCCGTTGTGGCCCTTGAGGCCGAAGAACAGGTACTTGATGTAGACGAGGTGCTCGGTGTTGGAATAGAACTCCTTGAACACCTCGGCGACGGTGAGCAGGAGGTTGAAGCCCATGGTGTAGGCCATGAGTTCGGCCACCTTGAAGATCGCCTCGTCCTTCACCTGGAGGCGGGTGGTCTTGCGCAGGATCTGGAGGAGCACCAGGAGGATGGCGGGACCCGAGCAGAAGGCGGAGGCCAGGAACCGGGGCGCCAGGATGGCGGAATTCCAGAAGGGGCGCGCGGCGAGGCCGTTGTACAGGAACGCGGTGACGGTGTGGATGCTCACGGCCATGGGGATGGAGGAGAGCACCAGGGGGATGACGATGGACTTGTTGTATTCCTTGCCGGTGTAGCTGCAGTACAGGAGGTAGGTGACGACGGTCCAGTTGAGCAGCAGGTAGCCGTTGAGGGCCAGGACGTCCCAGGCCAGGAGGGAGCTGGGCAGGTTGAGGCGCCCGATCATGGGGATGATGTGCCAGAACCGGTCCACCCGGCCGATGTCCACCAGCACGAAGCCCAGGCACATGACCAGGGCGCTCACGGCCAGGAGCTCGCCCAGGAGGGTGATCTCCTTGATGGGGCCCCAGTGGTACACGTAGGCGGGGATCACCAGCATGATGGCGGCGGCGGCCACGCCCACGAGGAACGTGAAGTTGCCGATGTAGAAGCCCCATGACACCTGGTCGCGCATGTGGGTGACGATCAGCCCGTCCCGGATCTGGCCGGAGTAGGCCACGCCGCCGGCGGCGATGAGCAGGAGCAGGAAGCCGATCCACGCGAAGTAGTACTTGTCCCCCTTGAACAGGAGGCCGAGGCTGTCCACGGTGAAATGCCTGAACAATCGCAGCGTCTCCATGGCGTCACACCCCGTAGAAGTAGAAGAATTTCGGTTGGGTGTTGAGCTCGCCCTTGAAGACGAAGACCCGCTTGTTCTCGAGGATGTAGCGGATCTCGCTCTTCGGGTCGGCCAGGTTCCCGAACTTCCGGGAGCCCGTGGGGCAGATCTCAACGCAGGCGGGGTAGAGGCCCTTGCGGGTGCGCTGGATGCAGAACGTGCACTTCTCCACCACGCCCTTGGGGCGGGGCCGGTTGCCCAGGTAGTGGGTCTCGGGGTTCACGTCCTCGGTGGGCAGGGTTGGCTCCCCCCAGTTGAAGTGGCGGGCCCCGTAAGGGCAGGCCGCCATGCAGTACCGGCAGCCGATGCACCAGTTGTAGTCGATGACGGTGATGCCGTCGGGTTCCTTCCAGGTGGCCCCCACGGGGCAGACCTTGACGCAGGGCGGGTTCTTGCACTGCTGGCACTGCACGGGCATGTAGAAGTGGCCCTCCTGGGGCACCTCCTCCGGGTTGTAGTAGGCGTCGGCGGCCTCGAGGTCGACCCCCTTCTCCTTCTCCATCTGGAGCACCCGGATCCACTGGATCTGGGGATCCCGGGACGGGTTGTTCTCCTTGACGCAGGCATGGACGCATCGCCGGCAGCCGATGCAGCGGGACAGGTCCAGGGCGTACCCGTAGATCACGCCCTGCATGGGCGGCTCGTTGCCGATGCGGATCTTCTTGCCGTACGTGCGCTCCGCCTCCTTCTCGAGGCGGGCGATGACCTGGTTCAGCTCGTCCTTGGAAAGCTCGCGGAAGTTGTGCTGGAGGAACTCCTCCATGCCCTCCTTGCCGCACCCCGTGACCAGGGCCCCGGCCACGGCCGCCAGGGTCCCGCCCAGGAACTGGCGCCGGGTGCCGGCGGGTTTGAGGCCCCGGGAGGTCATGCGCTTGGGCCGGCTCGATTCATTGCTCATCTTGATCTCCGGTCGGGAAAGGGTCACGGACGGGTTCGGCGGGCACGGATCTGGTCCGGGGGGACCGGGGGCGGCATGGGCTTGAGCGGCTTGAACCGGGGGGAATGCGGGTTGTGGCAGGAGACGCAGAGCAGGTACAGCTTCGGGCCGTTCCACATGCCGGTGCGCTTGCCGTGCACGCCCACGCGCCAGTCGCGGAGCTTGTCGCCGTGGCACTGGCCGCAGAGCAGGTAGGAGGCCGTGAACTCGATCTTCTCGCCGCCCACCAGGTGGAGCCGGTCCCGGTTTCCGGCGTCGTGGCAGTCCAGGCACCACCGGCTCTCGGGGCCGTGCCGGAGCTCGATGTCCGCATGCATCCCCTCCAGGGGCCGGCGCTTGGTGTTGGCCGGCATGGTCTTGGGGTCATGGCAGGAGGTGCAGGGGAAGATCCCCTCGGTGAAGGGGGGCTTGGGAACCTGGATGTCCTGGGGGTCCACCACCGGGGACGGGGGCGGGGCGGCGGCCAGGACGGAGCCCATGGCCACCAGTCCGGCGAGGAGCAGCGGCAGGGATCGGAAGGGGGGCAGGGACATGGCGTCTCCTCGGGAGGATGCCTTGAAATGCCTTGACCCGTCCGGGAGGACGGGTGCGAAGGGGCCTGACGGGGGCGGAAAGCCAGCCCCCCCTAGGCCATGGAAAGGATCGGGAGTGCCTGAACTATGGCACTTCAAAGGGGCTTGTCAATAAGGGAGTCCGAACTCTTAAATATGCCGGGTTGACAGGACGCAGTTGTGAACTAGAAATAAAGGAGTTTCCTGTCCTAAATCAAAATCACATGTTGGGGTCGCAACCATGGTTTCCCCCTTCCTCGATACCCCGTCGTCCGGTACCGACCGGAACGGGAACGCCCCTTCGGCCGCTGAGCTTCTTGGTCGCCTGCTGGCCCTGGAGGCGCGGGTGGCTTCCCTGGAGGCGGAGCGGGGCATGACCAGCCCGGTCCCGGCGCCGGTCCCCGCCATGGCGGCCCGGGAGGCGGAGGAACTGCCCAGTGGGACCCTCCTGGGCTTCGCCGGCCGCACCTGCCTGATCCTGGGAGGAGCCTTCCTCCTGCGGACCCTCACGGATTCGGGGACCGTGCCCGCCCTGGCCGGGGTGGGCCTGGGCCTGGCCTACGCCGCCGCCTGGGCCTTCTCCGCCCACCGCTCCGCCTCCCGGGGGCAGGGCCCCTGGGCCGCCTTCCAGGTCTTCGCCGCGGCGGCCATCGCCTTCCCCCTCCTCTGGGAAACCACTGTCCGCACCCGGTTCATGGCCCCGCTGCCGGCCTCGGCGGCCCTTCTGGCCATGACCCTCCTTCTGGCGGGCGTGGCCATCCGCCACGAGCTGCGGCGCATGGCCTGGGTGGTCACCCTGGCGGCCCTGGCCACGGGCTTCGCGATCATGGCGGCCATGTCGGCCATCAGCGCCTTCATGCCCTTCTTCATCCTGGCCAGCGGGGCCTCCCTCCTGCTCTCCGGGCGTCCCGCGTGGCGCAACCTGCGCTGGGCCGCGGCCCTGGGCGCGGACCTGGCCGTCCTGGTCATGGTCATCCTGGCCCTGTCCCCGGGCGGCTCCGACCTCCTCGCGAAGGACCTCCCCGCCGGCCGCGTCGAGGCCCTGGCCCTGGGCTTCGCCGGCGTGCACCTGGGCACCTTCCTGGTGGCCATCCTGCGCCGGCCCAGGGTGGTGGGGGCCTACGAGATCTTCCAGACCCTGGCCGTCCTGGCCCTGGGGCTGGGGGGCACCGTGCGGGTGGCCCTGGCCGCGGGCACCGAACTGGGCGTGCTGGGCGCGGCGGCCCTGCTCTTCGGGCTCACGTGCTACGGCTGCGCCTTCGTCTTCGTGGAGAAACAGGCCGACGACAGCATGGATTTCAAGTACCTCACGTCCCTGGCCCTGGTGCTGGTCCTCGCGGGGAGCCTCCTCCTGCTCCACGGGCAGGGACTGGCCCTGGTCCTCCTGGTGACCGGCGCGGCGACCACGGCCCTCGGCGTCCGCTACGGCAAGTTCTCCCTCCAGTTCCATGGGCTGGGCTTCCTGGCCTCGGCGGGCCTGGCCTCGGGGCTGGCAGGGGCGACCCTGGCGGCCTTCCTGGGCGCCAATGCGCCCCTTCTCTCCGGCTATGTCCCCGCGGCGCTGCTGACCCTGGCGGCGCTCCTGGCCGCGCACCTCTACCCCCTGGAACGCCGAGGCCAGGGCCTGGACTGGCAGCTGCGCGTGCCCTCCCTGGGGTTCGGCGCCCTGGGCCTCGCAGCCCTGGCCGGGCTGGCCATCACCGCCGCCGGACCCATGGACCCCGCGACCCTCGCCGCCCTGCGCACCGCCGCCCTGGTCCT
>DBME01000437.1:0-624 GCA_002298155.1 Holophagaceae bacterium UBA706
TGTGGAACATCCCCGTGGCCTGCAACCGCACCAGCGCGGACTTCATCATCTCCTCGCCCCTGATGACCGAGGAGTACGCGCGGCTCGTGCCCGACTACCGCGCCCACAGGGACCGGCTGAAGAAAGCCTAGCGCCGGGGCTTCCAGGCGGGTTTCTGGGGCGTGTCCGCCACGAGGCGGCCCAGTTCCATGATGAACTGCGCCTGCTGCACCAGGCCGCGCAGGTCCCAGGCGGGGTCGAAGCGGTCCGTGGTGCGGTGATAGATGTCCAGGTAGGTGCGGGCCTTGGCGCGGGAGGCCTCGGGGTTCTCCACATAGTCCCGCTGGCCGGCGAGGCTGAAGCCGGGGCTCACGGCGGGCACGCCGGCCTTGGCGAAGGGGTAGTGGTCGCTGCGGAAGTAGAGACCCTGGAGGTCGGGCTCGGGCTTGCGCAGGACCATGCCCATGCGGGCGGCGATGACGCGGCCCTGGTCCAGCAGGGTGGAACGGTCGCCGCCGAGGAACTCGATGTCGTGGCTCGGGCCGACCCAGTTGAGGCTTTCCAGGTTCACGTCGGCCACGGTCCTGGCCAGGGGCCACAGGGGGCTGGCCACGTAGCCATGCGCGCCCAGCAGGCCCTGCTCCT
>DBME01000437.1:718-7899 GCA_002298155.1 Holophagaceae bacterium UBA706
GGCCGTCCTGGATGCCCAGGTGGTCCCAGTGGGCCGAGAAGACCACCGCCTCCGACGCGAGGTCGGTGCCGGGCACCAGGCCCGCGACGTTGTACTGGGGGAAGGTGCGCACGGCGCTGGCGAGGTCCGCCTTGGCGGTCACGTCCAGGGGCACGGGGCGGAAGTCGCGCGTCTGGGCCTTGCGGCGCAGGGCGTCCAGGTCCTGGCCGCCGGCGTTGACCAGCTTGCGCGCGAAGGCTTCGGTGACCCAGCCCTGCAGGGGGGCGTTGCGGGGGCCGGAGGCGACCATGAACTTCTCGCCCCGGAACCCGGCGGTCACCACGGACCAGTCGTAGGTGGCGCTCTCGGTGGTGTGCACGAGGAGCACGCCGGCGGCGCCGTGGCGCGCGGCCTCCTCGAACTTGGTGGTCCAGCGGCCATGGCGGCTGAGATCCTGGCCGTCGAAAAGCGCGGGTTCGGCGGCCGTGGGGGCCGGTTCGTTCACGAGCATGAGCAGGAGCTTGCCGCGGCAGTCCACGCCCTTGTAGTCGTCCCACTTCTCCTCGGGCGCGTCGATGCCGNNCCGCCTCGCCCTTGCCGCTGGAGGCCACGTAGTCCTCCATGTAGGCCGGGGCCAGCTCGGGGCCGGCGCCCTTGAAGCGCAGGGAGCTGTGGTCGGGCAGGGTGCGCGTGCCCAGCACGTCGATGCGCTGGCGGAAGGAGGTGCCGTTGGCGGGCTGCAGGCCCAGGGCCCGGAGTTCCGCTTCAAGATAGGCCACGGCCAGGTCGCCGCCGCGCTGCCCGGTGCCGCGCCCTTCCAGGAGATCGTCGGCCAGGAAGGCCAGGTGGGCCCGGATGGGGGCCTCCATGACCACGGGCGCCTGGGCCTGCAGGAGAGTTGCGGCTAGGAGGGCGGGGAAGGGGTTTCGCATGGTCACATGGGCCATGGGCCTGCGCCCTGGCGGAGAAGGACGGGCTCGTCGCCCGTGAGGTCGATGACGGTGGAGGCGAGGCCCGCGGGGTCGCCGCAGTCCACCACCAGGTCCAGCAGATGGCCCAGCTCCTCCTGGATCTCCCAGGAGGTGCCCAGGGGCGGCTGGCCGGCGAGGTTGCAGCTGGTGGTGATGATGGGTTCGCCCACCAGGCGCGTGATGTCCCGGCAGAACTTGTGGTCGGGGATGCGCAGGCCCACGGTGCGCTTGTTCTGGAGGTAGCGGGGAACCTCCCGGCTGCAGGGGAGCACGGCGGTGTAGGGGCCCGGGAACATCTGCTTGAGGATGCGGAAGGTGGGCGTCTCCAGGTGGCGCGTGTACCGGCAGAGCATCTCCATGTCGGCGCAGAGGATCGACATGGGCTTCTTGGGATCGCGGCCCTTCATGGCGTGGATGCGGTCCACGGCCTTCTTGCGGGAGACGAGGCACCCCAGGCCGTACAGCGTGTCCGTGGGGTAGGCGATGACGCCGTCGCGCATGAGGAGATCGGCCACCTGGTCCATGTGGCGGGACTGGGGGTTCTGGGGGTGGATGGTGAGGATCATGGCGTTTCCAGATTACCCCAGCGGGCCCTTCCGGCGCTGGGATGCTGATCCGGTCGTTGGAAGAATCGCTCGGAGAGGGCCGGATCCAGCACGCCCGGGGCGCCGGAGCGGCGCGCCTGCAGGGCGAGGAGGGCCACCACCGTGAGGCTGTCGGTGATCTCGCCGCTCAGCGCCCGCTCCAGGCATTCCGCGAAGGGTTCATGCCTGCAGGCCAGCTCCTCGGTGTCCTCGGGGCCATGGCCGCCGGTGGCGGGCATCAGGTCCCGGGCCAGGAAGAGGAAGGTCTCCTCGTCGGTGCTGGAGTTGCTGGTGTGGAAGAAGGCCAGGGGCTCCCAGGTGGCGGCCTCCAGGCCGGCCTCCTCGGCAAGTTCGCGCCGGATGGTCTCGAGGGGGCTCTCGTTCTCCTCGCCGCCGCCTTCGGGGAGCTCCCAGGAATAGGTTTCCAGGGGGTAGCGCCACTGGCCCACCAGCACGACGCGGTCCTGCTCGTCCAGGGCGAGGACGCCGCAGGCGGTGCGCCGGAAGCCGCAAACGGCGTAGTCGCGCCGGCCGCCGCAGCGGTGCTCGATGCGGTCCAGCCGCAGGCGGATCCAGGGGGAATCGTAGAGGACCTTGCGGTCCACCACCGTGAAGGGATTGGGATCCTGGGGGACGGGCAGGGGCTGGAGGCGCACGGGGGATCCTGAAACAAAAAGCGCCCGCTGCGAGAGCGGGCGCTTTGGCGTTCGATGGTGGTGGGGACTAGCGGCGCAGGCCCAGGCGCTCGATGAGCGTGGAGTAGCGGGTCTTGTCCTTGCGGCGGAGGTAGTCCAGCAGGCGACGGCGCTGGCCGACCATGATCATGAGACCGCGGCGGCTGTGGTAGTCCTTGGCGTGCACCTTGAAGTGCTCGGTCAGGTCGTTGATGCGCTTGGTGAGGATGTCGACCTGGACCTCGGGCGAGCCGGTGTCCGACTCGTGGGTGCGGTACTTCGACACCAGCTCTGCTTTTCGTTCCGTTTCGAGCGACATTCGTTCGTCCTCATCCACCTCCGAGAATCTCGTCCGGCCGACGGGCCGACGGCCCGGCGGAGCCGAACGACTCNNTCGGGCGAGCCGGTGTCGGTGTCGTGCTGCTTGTAGTCCTCGATGATGATCTTCTTCTGCTCAACGTTCAGGGCCATGTCGGCTCCTTTTGGGGTGAGGTCCCGTCACCTTTGGACCAGCCCCGAGCCGGCTCCAAGGTCAAGTCCGGGTAGCCCGGACGGTGTCAAGAATGGTGCGGATAGAGGGACTCGAACCCCCACGACCGTAAAGCCACTAGTACCTGAAACTAGCGCGTCTACCAAATTCCGCCATATCCGCGTGTTGCGCTGTCCTCCCTCGAGAGTCCATTTGTGCGCGAACCCTAATCGTAGCCCTAGTCCGCACCGGGATCAAGTGCAAAATTCCAGGGACCCTACCACTCCCGGTACGGGACCTTGTTGGAGCCGGTTCCGGGGGCCAGGCTGTAGACGTCGAATACGCTCCCGCCGCCCCAGCTGGAGCTGGAGGCGTCGTCGGAGAGGCTGCGCATGCCCCATTCGGCCTTCTGGGTGAAGGGGTCGACGGGGATGCGGCGCAGGAAGCGCACCTTGGCGTCCTTGCCGGTGACGGGCGCGCCTTCCACCAGAATGTCCAGGGACTCCGGGTAGTAGTTGTTCTCGGGCGGCGGCCCCTTGATCTTGTTCTGCTCGGCCATGGCCTTGTAGGAATCGATGGCCATGCGCATCTCCCTCAGGTCGCGCCGGAGCTCCAGTTCCCGCTGGCGGCGGACGCCGTTGCGGGCCATGGGCACCACGGCCGAGGCCAGGATCACGAGGACCGTGGCCGTGACCAGCATTTCCAGGAGGGTGAAGCCGCGCTGCCGGAGGGTCATTGGATGGTGACCAGGGAATTGACGTAGCGGGCGGGGATGGGATTGGCCCCGACCATGTACTTGCCGTCCTGGATCAGGACGGTGGCCTTGCCTGCCTCCGCGGCCTCCAGTTCGAGGGTGGCGAAGGTGCCGCTGTCGGTGGCCGCGGCGGGCCGCGTGAAGGTCAGCGTGATCATGCCGTCCTTGCCGGGGGTCTGCTGCAGGGCGCCGCCCTCGGCGGTGATGAAGTCACCGGCGGTGATGCCGATGACCTTGAGGTGGGGATCCACCTGGATGGTCATGGTGCCGCCCGTGAGGCCCTGGGCGCCGCTGGCGAACAGGTTCAGCATCACGTGCTGGCCCTTGGTGGCCTCGGTGGACAGGGGCGACATGAAGAAGACCAGGGAGGAGGCTTCGGACTGCGCGGCTGCGGCTGCCGGGGCAGCCGCTTCCGCCGGCTTGGTGGCCTCAGGCTTGGCGGCCTCAGGCTTGGCGGCCTCGGGCTTGGGCGCTTCCACCGGAGCCTTGGGAGCCTCGGCAGGGGCCTTGGGAGCCTCGGCGGCGGGCTTGGGCTGGGCGGGCACCGGCTTCACGGGGGCGGTGCCTTCGGGCATCAGGCCGGCGGGAAGGGGCTTGGGTTCGGGCTTGGGCGCGAAGGGCTTGGCGGGGCCGCCGGCCTGATCGGGGTCGAAGGGGCCGAAGTCCTCGGCGCCCAGGTCGGGCTTGCGCACGATGACGGCGCGCAGTGTGAGGATCACGTCCGTGCGGCTCTTGTCCTTCTTGTTGCTGCCCAGGAGCTTGCCGATGATGGGGATGTCGGTGATGCCCCAGACGCCCTGGAGGCTGCGGGTCTCGTCCTCCTTGAGGAGGCCGCCGAACACCGCCACTTCGCCGTCACGTAGGCGGGCGGAAGTCTTGATGATGCGCTGGCCCAGGTCGGGACGGCCCTGCTGGCTGCCGGCCTTGAGGGTCTTGACCTCGGACTCCAGGTCGATGGTGATGTCGCCGTTGAAGTGGACGCGGGGCTTGACCTTGATCTTCACGCCCACGTCCTCGTAGCTGTACTGGGTCTGGGACGCGAGGGTGCCGCCCAGGCTGGCCAGGGCCGAGGAGGCCGCGGAGGTGCCCGTGGTCCCCGTGGTCCCGCCCAGGCCGCCGATCTGCGACTGGGTGGTGGAGATCTTCTCGCCGATGTTCACTTCGCCGGTTTCGCCGGAGACCACGCGCACGTTGGGGCTGGCCAGGAGGCGGCCTTCGCCGCTGCTCTTGAGGGCGTCGAGGGCGATGGGCGCGAAGAGGAAGTTGAGGCTCGACTTCGAGATGCGGATGCCGCCCTTGTTCGAGTTGAAGCCGCCGGTGGCGTTGTCGGTGATGGCGCCGATGCGGTAGATGCCCGTGTTCTGGGATGGGTCGGCCAGGCTCGTAGTGGGCAGCAGGCCCACCTGCTCCTTGGCGGTCTCGCTCACTTCCACCAGCTCGAGGTAGATGACCACTTCGGCCTTGGCCTTGTCCAGCTGGTTGACGATGTGCTGGGCGATGGCGAGATCGCTGGTCTTGGCCTGGACCGTGATGGCGTTCAGGCGCTTGTCGATGAACACGCGCATGGTCGGCATGATCGCGTTGAAGATCTGCCGGACCCCGTCCACGTCGGCGTTGGAGAGGTAGAAGGTCTGGATGAGCTTGTTCTCGTAGTCCAGGACGTTCTGGGGGGTCTTCTTGAACACCATGATGGTGTTGGGGTCGAGGGTCTTGTAGAAGAGGTCGCTCTGGAGCATCAAGGTGTCCAGGATCCGCTGGAAGCTCAGGCCCCGGAGGTCGATGGAGACGCTCTGGTCCTGGGCGCTGGCGGAGCTGTGGAGGATGATGTTCACGCCGGAATTCTTGCTGAGCTGCTGGAAGATCTCCCGCAGGCTGGTCTTCCGGGTGAAGTTGAGGTCCATGCCCTCCAGGGAGCGGGGATTGATGGGCAGGGCGGGGCGGGATTCGACGGCCGCGCGCACCTCATCCAGGCTGGTCTCCTTGGCTTCCGCGGCCTTCCTCTGGGCCTCGGCCTCGAGGATCCGGTTGAGCCAGTCCACCGCCACGGCGTTGGAGGGATCCAGCACCACCGCAGCGCCCAGCTCGGCGCGCACCACGTCCTCGCGGCCGTACTTGGCGGCCTCGCGGGCCTTCTTGATGTGCATCTCCGCGGCCAGGGGCGCCGTCTTGCGGTAGCCGATCTTGGCCTGGATGTTGTTGGGCTCCTTGTTGAGGATCTGACGGTAGCCCATCAGGGCCTCTTCGTAGCGGCCGTCATCGAAGGCCGTCTGGGCCTTGTGCAGGGCGCAGCCCAGGGCCGAGATCAGCGTGAGGGTGAGCGCGAGGGTCTTCGCCACCTGGTCGAAGTTGGGTCGCTTGGTTCGCATCGTGTCCTTCCGCATGGTTTCAATATTCATTGGCTTGTCCTGCGCCGGCGGGCCCCCNNAAGTCGGCGTACGTCGTGTTCTGGAATTCGGCGAAGGTGTCGGTGATCTTCACCAGGCGCCACTGCTTGTTGAGGATGTCGCCCTGCTTGAGGGTCACCGGGTCCTCGCCTTTCATGAAGGCGCCCAGGCGCCCGGACTTCTCCGTGCCCAGGTAGCCTATGAAACGGAGATCTCCGGGTTTAGTGGCGGCCGCCGCGGCCTTGGCCGCCGCTGCCTGCTGGGCGGCGATCTGCTCAGGGCTCGGGGGAACCGGTNNCGGCTTCTGGGGCCCTTCGAACAGGAAGAGATCCCGCAGCATCTTGTCTTCGGTTGGCAGTTCCCCGGCCCTGTCGAGCTGGGCCAAGTCGGGCAGCTTCTGCAGTTCGCGGGACTGGCGGTCGCCCAGGGGGGTGGCGGCGCGGCGGGCGGCTGCCACCCGGGCGGGGGTGGCGGTGGGCCACATGTACCAGATCATCACGGCCAGGGCCACCAGGGCGACCTGCACCCGGCGGTTGGACTTCAGTTCCTGGAGCATGGCCTTGGGGTCGGTGCCCTTGATGGGTGCGCTCATGCGCCCTCCCCGGGTTCTTGGACGGCGTTGGGCGCCTGGCGGAAGGCCCTCAGGACGACCGTCAGGTGACCCCCGTCGGGGCTCTCATCCAGCTTGGCGCTCACCACGGCGAAGGGCAGCTTGCTGCCTTCCAGGGCGAGCATGAAGGGCTTGAGGTTCTGGAAGACGGCGGTGACGGTGAACTCCACGTCCAGGGATTCCAGGAGGCTGCCCTTGGCGCCTTCCTTGGAGGGACCCCCGTACTTGATGGAGATGAGCCGCACGCCGTGCTTCTGGGTCAGCTCGAAGAGCTTCTGACTCAGCTTCCAGTGGAGGCGGCCGGTGGTCTCGGCGGGCATGTTGCGCAGGAGTTCGTCCAGGGACTTGCGGTCGGCCCGGATGCGCTCGGCCTCGGCCTGGAGGCCGGCCAGTTCCGCCTGCTGCTTCTTCAGGGCCTTCTCGGCGTCCATGGCGGAGGTCAGGCTGTGGTCCCGGCGCTGGGAGGCGTCGGGCAGCACGAAAAGGAAGGCCACGAGGCCCAGGAGGGCCATGACGCCGCCGACGATGAGGCGGATGGTGCTGGAACGCAGGGAGGTGATCATTCCTCACCTCTGGGGTTGCCCGGGCGGGTTCGGGGTGGACGCGGGGTCCGGCCGGGGAAGGGGTTCTGGGGGCCGTAGGCGGGCATGATGCTGGGCCTCGTGGGATCCGGCGAAGCCTGGCTCATGGGCGCTGGGGGCGGGGCCGCCGGGGCCTGGGACCGGGGCGCGGGGGCCATGGCGGGCCTCGGGGCGG
>DBME01000159.1 GCA_002298155.1 Holophagaceae bacterium UBA706
GGTCCACCTGGCGCAGGAGCGGAGCGGCCATGGGCATGGCGACCTTGAGTTCCGCCGCGGTGCGCAGCACCAGGGCGAGGTCCTTGGAGGCCAGGTCCAGGGTCTCGTCCGCGGGCTGGTGGTCATGGCGCACCATCAGGCCGGCGAAGGCGTCCATGAGCGGCGACTTGAAAAGCCCGAGGTTGAGGATCCGGGAATAGTCCGAGGCGGGGTAGCCCGCCTTCTCGCCCAGGGCCAGCACCTCGGCCAGTCCCTGCGCCAGGGTCACCGTCAGGGCGCTGGCGCCCAGCTTGAGGGCATGGGCCAGGGCGGGATCGTTGCCCACCCGGGTCACGGACCGGCCCAGGGCCTCCAGGATGACCATGCAGCGGGTGATCTGGTTCTCGGGCCCGCCGGCCAGGATCCACAGGTGCCGGTTGGCCACGGCGCCGGGCTTGCCCAGGACGGGGGCCGCCACGTAGCCCTGGCCCGCCTTGGCGTGGGCATCGGCGAGGCGCCGGGAGGTGTCCGGGCCGATGGTGCTCATGCACAGGTGGATGGCGCCGGGGCCCAGGGCCCGGACGAGGCCGCCGGGACCGAAGGTCAGGGCCTCCTCCGCCGCGTCGTCGGACACGAGGGTGAGCGCCACCTGGGCGTTGGCCACCGCGTCGGGAAGGGTCTCGGCGAGGCGGGCGCCGGCGAGGTCCGTCTGCCGGCCGGGGGTGCGGTTGTAGAGGGTGATCTCGTGACCCGCCTCCAACAGTCGGCGTGCCACGGAGGTGCCCATCCTGCCAAGCCCGAGGATGGTGATGCGCATGCGGTTCTCCTACTGGACCGGCGATCGGTGAAGCGTGATGCGGACGATTTCCGGCCGGCACCGGAAGCGGATGGGCAGCCCGGTCATGCCGAGGCCGCTCGAAACGTACAGCATGTCAGGTCCCTTGTGGAAGAGCCCCCTCAGGTAGGGCGAGATGCGGGGCCCGATGTCGATGACGGGACTCAGGTTCACCTGGCCGCCGTGGGTATGCCCGGCGAAGGTGAGGCGGGCGCCGGCCTGGAGGAGCTGGGGCCATTGGCCCGGGGAATGGCAGATGCCGATGCGGAACCCCTCCGGCCAGGGCTTGCCCTTCCACTGGGTGGCGCCGCCCTCGTCCAGGTCCATGGGATAGGCCGCGCCCAGGAACACCAGGCGCTGTCCGTTCCTCTCCACGACCTTGGGCTCGTCCATGAGGATCTCCCACCCGTGGCCGCGCAGGCGCCGCAGCACCTCGGCGGTGCCGAAGTGCTGGTCGTTGTTGCCCAGGATCCCGATGCGCCCGTCCGGGGGGTTCACCCCTTCGAAGGCCTGGCCGGGACGTTCGGCCTCCTCGGGGTTGCGGGAGATGAAATCACCCGTGACCAGCACCAGGTCCGCGGGCAGGGCCTCCACCGCCCGGCCCCAGCGGCCCACGGTGCGGCTGCCGGCATAGATGCCCGCGTGGATGTCGCTGAGGTGGATGATGCGGTAGCCCTCGAAGGCCGGTGGCAGGTCCGGGAAGCTGACGGACACCTCCACGACCTTGGGGGGGCCGTAGGCCTCGCCGAGCCCCCAGCCGTACATCAGCAGGAAGAGCCCCCCGCCCGCGCACCGCACCCACCAGCGCCACCGGACCGTGAGCCGGGCCAGGAGTTCCACCGCGATGACCGGCACCAGCACCAGGTGCAGGCAGATCCAGGTGGCCGCCGGCGACAGGGACCAGAAGCCGTAGCGGCTCAGGGACCCGTTGTCCGCGAAGAACCAGAGCGTCCAGGAAAGGTCCAGGCCGATGGCGAGCCCCAGCAGGACCCCGCGGAACCGCCGGGGCACCACGGCCCACCCCACGACCTGGAAGACCAGGCCCGCGACCAGCAGGAAGAGATGGGAGCCCTTCATCGTTCCGGCGTATCCGCCGCTACCGCGGCGTCAGCTTGAACCCGGGGTGGCATTCCAGGCACTTCACCACCGCGGCCTTGTGCTGGTGGTGGCACTCGGTGCAGGCCCAGGGGCCGGGGTGGCCGTTCTTGGGGACGGCATGGGGGTTCACGGGGAGGGCCTTGGTGTAGGCGGCCATGGCCGGCAGGTCCCCATGGCAGGCCATGCAGGACTCGTCGGCCACGGCGCCCTTGGTGGGATGCTCCTCCCGGTGGCAGTCATGGCAGGTCACGCCGGCCTTGGTGTGCTTGGGCGGGACTTTGGGGTCCTCGGCCCGGGCCGCGGAGGTGAGGAAAAAACAGGCCAGCAACGCCGCAGCAAAGGTAATTTTCGTCATCTGGAATCCTCCCGCAAGCGCACGTTCTATTGGTCCGGTGACGGACAAGGGGTTAGTCTACTAAACTACAACCCATGGGTCGCCTGGATCTTGCGTCAATCCGCTCCGGGGTCGATCCTGCAGCAGAGTCACATCGGGGAGAACTTAATGGGCAAGTCCTTCATTCGCGCCTCCCTTTCGCTGATCCTGGCCACGGGTCCCGGGTTCCTGTCGCTGCACGGACAGGGGACGCAGACGCGCGCCAAGGTCTCCAATACCTTGCCCGCCTACGTTCCGGCCGCGACCCTCAAGGCGAGGATCGAGATTCCCGGCACCGACGCGCTGGCCGACCTGGGCGAGGAGTGGAACCGCGTCTTCATGCAGTTCCATCCGGAATCGCGCATCGTCTACCTGCCGATGCTCACCCGGGACGCCGTCAAGGGCCTGGTGGACGGCGTGCGTCCGATGATCATCACCGCCCGCGAGCTCAGCGCGGACGAGATGAAGGCCTTCCAGACCAAGTTCGGCTACATGCCCATGCGGATCCCCGTGTGCCTTGACGCCACCATCGTCTTCGTCAACAAGAGCAACCCCATCCAGAGCATCTCCATGGAGCAGCTGGACGCCATCTACTCCCGGGACCGCCTGGGCGGCGCCAAGGTCCCCGCGATCCTCTGGAGCGACCTCAACGTCCGCGGCGACATGGGCAAGCGCAAGATCCAGGCCTACGCCCGCGCCGAGGGCTCCGCCACCCGCGAGTCCTTCCAGACCACGGTGATGCTCAAGGGCGAGTTCCGCCCCGGCATCGTCCCCAAGGCGGATTCCGCATCCCTGGCGGAAGCGGTCATCACGGACGAGACCGGCATCGCCTTCGGATCGCTGTCCTCCTGGTACGCGGGTCTCAAGGTGCTGCCCATCACCCCGTACAAGGCCTCCGACGCGCGCATGCCCAACCAGGACAACGTGACGTCCAGCCGCTATCCCATGCCGCGGCTCTACTACGCCTACGTCAACCGCGCCCCGGGCCAGCCCCTGGAACCCATCGTCAACGAGACGCTGCACTTCATCCTCTCGATGGAAGGCCAGAGCGCCACCGCCGACGTGGGCATCCTGCCGGCCCCGGCGGAGTTCCTGCTCATCGCC
>DBME01000227.1 GCA_002298155.1 Holophagaceae bacterium UBA706
CATCAACAACGTCGAGACCTTCGCCAACATCAGCGCCATCATCAACTACGGCGGCGAGTGGTTCGCCAACCAGGGCACCGCCGAGAGCGGCGGCACCAAGGTCTTCGCGCTGGCCGGCAACGTCAAGCACACGGGCCTCGTGGAAGTGCCCCTGGGCACCCCCCTCTCCAAGGTGGTCTTCAACATCGGCGGCGGCGTCAAGGACGACAAGGCCCTCAAGGCCATCCAGACCGGCGGCCCCGCCGGCGGCTTCATCCCCGCCTCCATGGCCGACATGGAAGTGGACTTCGGCCCCCTGGCCAAGGCCGGCTCCATCATGGGCTCCGGCGGCATGATCGTCCTGAGCGAGGACGACTGCATGGTCGACCTCTCCAAGTTCTACCTGAGCTTCACCCAGGAAGAGTCCTGCGGCAAGTGCACCCCCTGCCGCGAAGGCACGACCCGCATGCTCGAGATCCTCGAGAAGGTCACCTCCGGCCGCGCCGTCCTCTCCGACCTGGACAAGCTCGAGCGCCTCGCGCGCCTGTGCCAGCAGACCGCCCTGTGCGGCCTCGGACGCGCCGCGCCGAACCCCATCCTCAGCTCCCTCAAGAACTTCCGCGAGGAGTTCAACGAGCACATCGTGGACAAGAAGTGCAAGGCGAAGAAGTGCGTCGCCCTCATCCGCTACCAGATCGATCCTGAGACCTGCATCGGCTGCACGGTCTGCGCCAGGAACTGCCCGGTGGAATGCATCTCCGGCCAGCGCAAGACCGCCCACGTGATCGACCAGGAACGCTGCGTGAAGTGCGGGCAGTGCTTCGAAGTCTGCCGGTTCGACGCCGTCGAACGGGTCTAACCCTCTGGCACCCTGACACAGGAAAACACGATGACCGAGACCATGATCACCCTCACCATCGACAGCGAGAAGGTACAGGTGCCCAAGGGGACGACCGTCCTCAAGGCCGCCGAGAAGCTCGGGATCCACATCCCCCGCCTCTGCTACCACCCCAAGCTCAGCCTCGAAGGCGCCTGCCGCATCTGCGTCGTCCAGGTGGAAGGCTTCAGCAGCTTCCTCACGGCGTGCAGCCATGAGGTCTGGGAAGGGATGGAAGTCCAGACCAACTCCCCCGAGATCCGCCGCGCCCGCCGCGACATCGTCGAACTGCTGCTCGACAACCACCCAATGGATTGCCAGACCTGCGACCGCGACGGCATCTGCGAACTGCAGAAGCAGGCCTACCGCCTGGGCGTCCGCGAGCGTCTCTTCGAGGGCAAGCGCAAGCGCTTCCCCATCGACGACACCAGCGAGTCCGTCGTCCGCACCCCCGAGAAGTGCATCCTCTGCGGCCGCTGCATCCGCGTCTGCAAGGAAGTCCAGGGCGTCCACAACCTCAGCCAGCACGGCCGCGGTTTCGAGACGGTCGTGGGCCCCGCCAACCTCGGCGCCATGGACGATTCCGCCTGCATCCAGTGCGGCCAGTGCATCAACGTCTGCCCCACCGCCGCCTTCCTGGAGAAGGACCACACCGAGCGTGTGTGGGAAGCCCTGGCGCTCCCCCGCGACGTCAAGCACATCGTGGTCCAGCCCGCGCCCTCCATCCGCGCCGCCATCGGCGAGTGCTTCGGGATGCCCATCGGCACGCCCGTCACCGGCAAGCTCATCACGGCCCTGCGCCGCCTGGGCTTCGACGCGGTCTTCGACACCAACTTCGGCGCCGACCTCACGATCATCGAGGAGGCCCACGAGTTCCTGCGGCGCATGGCCGGCGAGGGCCCCCTGCCCCTGCTCACCTCCTGCTCCCCAGGATGGGTCAGCTTCCTGGAGAAGTTCTACCCGGAGATGATTCCCCACACCTCCACCTGCAAGTCCCCCATGAGCATGCTCTCCACCCTGGCGAAGACCCACTACGCCGAGAAGAAGGGCCTGCGTCCCGACCAGATCTACATGGTCGGCATCATGCCCTGCGTGGCGAAGAAGTTCGAGGCCGCCCGCCCCGAGCACGCCATGGAGGACGGCACCCCCTACACCGACGCCGTGCTCACCACCCGTGAGCTGGCCTGGATGATCAAGTCCTACGGCATCGACTTCGTGAACCTCCCCGACGGCGAGTTCGATCGCCCCCTGGGCATCTCCTCGGGCGCGGCCGACATCTTCGGCGCCACGGGCGGCGTGATGGAGGCGGCCCTGCGGACCGCGGCCGTCAAGCTCACCGGCGACGAGCTGGGTCCCCTGGTCTTCGAGGATGTGCGCGGCGTCGTGGGCCTCAAGGAAGCCACCCTCACGCTGGCCGGCACCGAGATCAACATCGCGGTGTCCAACGGTCTCACCAACGCCAAGACGATCATGGAAGCCATCAAGAACGGCACCAAGAAGTACCATCTGGTGGAGATCATGGCCTGCCCCGGCGGCTGCGTCGCCGGCGGTGGCCAGCCCTACCCGCCCTTCAGCATGGACGTCCTGGATCCCGAGCTTCCGCGCCTGCGCGCCAAGGCCCTCTACAAGATCGACAGCGACAAGCAGCTGCGCCGTTCGCATGAGAACCCGGCCATCGAGCACCTCTACAACGAGTTCCTCGGCGAGCCCAACGGAGAGAAGGCCCATCACCTGCTCCACACCCATTACCAAGCCAGGATGCCCAGGGGGATCAAGTGAGCACCATCGCGAACACCGACAACTGGCCTGAGATCAAGGCCGCGGCCGAAGCCGCCCTGCCCGCGAACGTCGTGAAGTTCATCGACTCCCTGCGCGGCACGGCCCACTCCGAGAGCCACCTCATCGCCATCCTCCACATGGTCCAGGCCGAGACCGGCTGGCTCAGCCAGGACCAGATGGGCGCCGTCGCCCAGCTGGCCCAGATCCCCCTGGCCAAGGTCACGGGCGTGGCCACCTTCTACCACTACTTCCGCCTGCAGCCCCGCGGCAAGCACATGATCAACGTCTGCCTGGGCACGGCCTGCTACGTCAAGGGCGCCGACAAGATCAGCCAGCGCCTCATGGACAACCTCGGCATCGCCTTCGGCGAGACCACCAAGGACGGCATGTTCAGCCTGGAATCGACCCGCTGCCTCGGCACCTGCGGTCTGGCCCCCGTGGTCATGATCGACGACCAGGTCCACGGCCCGGTCACGCCTGGCGAAGTGAGCCTGATCCTGGAGAAGTACCTCAAGAAGGAAAAGGCCGCTCCCAAGGCCTGATCCCATAGAAGCACGCGGTTTCGGCGGCCCAAGA
>DBME01000271.1:0-3290 GCA_002298155.1 Holophagaceae bacterium UBA706
GGGGACCCGGCCGCCGTCCAGCGCGTCCTGGGCGGCGGGGAGGGCCCCCGGTCGGAACCCCTGAGGCCCGGCGCCTTCCAGCCGCCCTTCGTGCCCCTGGAGGCGATGGAACGGGCCTACATCCTCGCCGTGCTCGCCCATGCGGGCGGCAACAAGACCGAGGCCGCCCGGATCCTGGGCATCGAGCGCAAGACCCTTGCCCGCAAGCTCAAACCGGCCGAGCATGACGGCACGGATGCGCCGGATGGAGGCGAATCATGAACACGCTGGTGGTGCCCCTTCTCCTTGCCCTGCTCCAGACGCCTCCGCCGGAGGCCCTCCATTACCGGTTCGAGGAGGTCAAATCCACGGTCCGGTGCTGGCCCGGCGGGGACAAGGCCAAGGAGGTGAAGGTCGCCCAGGGCGACGGCGCGGCCTCGGGGGATACGGTCCGCACCGGCTGGTGGGGCCGGACGGTGCTGTCGGAGGCCACCCGGGGAGCCCGTTTCGAAGTGTATGCCAGCACCCAGGTGAAACTCACCGCCGGCGAGCCCGGGGTCCTGCTGACGCTGGAGCAGGGGCGCATCAAATGCATCTTCCAGGCCCTGGTGGGCGGTGGGCGGGTCGAGCGCCGGGTCGCTGTGCCCGGGGCCCTGCTGGCCGTGCGGGGAACCACCTACGGGGTGGAGGTGGACAAGGCGGGCCGGACGACCCTGGCCGTCTTCGAGGGCGTGGTCGAGATCCTGGGGAAGGGCCCCCATGCCGAACCGATCCTCGTGAAGGCGGGCGAGTGGTCCACCTTCGGACCGTCCCAGGAACCCAAGGTCGAGGCCAACCATGGCAAAGGCTTCGAGGAAAAGGCCTGGAGCCAGGGCATGCGCCCGGACGGCTCCATGGCGCCGGGGTCCCGGGTGCCCGCCGTGGTGGGACGGGGCATGCCGCATCCCACGCCGGGGCCCAAGGGCCATTGACCCGCTTCCGACCTTCTGGCGTTCCAGGAGAAGCTCCAAAGTGAGGCATTCGGACCCGGTGCCATGCCCCGGACGGGGCGAAACGACCCGAAGCGATAGGTAAATTCCCTGGAGTTACAAGGGAAGGGCCACGGCATGGTTCTTGATGAAAGGGGGATACCCCGGAGATCCAGCTCCGGGGCCGCCGACCAACGTCGCTGGAGTCCCTTTCCCACCCTCGCACGTCCCTGGAGATCCACCATGCGAACCCGTCTTGTTCTGCCCGTCGTCGCCAGTCTGATCTGTCTGCTCGGCTGCGGCGGCAAAGATTCCACGAAGCCCACCACCGCAACATCCATGAACGTCACCTTGGTGGATGGACCCACCTCCGCCTACAAATCGATCTTCCTGAACATCCAGTCCGTCGAGATCAGCAAGGACGGCTCCTCCTGGATCAACCTGGGCATGGTGGGCGGCGCCCCGATCGACCTGCTCACCCTCACGGGCGGCATCAGCCAGAGCCTGGCCCATGGTGTCACCCTGGACCCCGGCACCTATGGCCAGATGCGCCTCATTTTGGGCGCCACCGGGAACTCCGTGGTCCTGGCGGACGGGACCACCCACGCCCTAACGGTCCCCTCGGGCGCGCAGACCGGCATCAAACTGATCGGCCCCTTCATGGTGCAGGCGGGAACCACCGCCGACATCTGGATCGATTTCGACGCGGCCCACTCCATCCAGGTGGTGGGCGCGGGGATGTCCGGCAAGTACATGCTGCGGCCCACCTGCTTCGCCTATGAGAAGGCCGTCACGGGGTCCATCACCGGGACCCTCACGGACCAGGCGGATGGCGCGCCCCTGGCCGGCGTGCCCGTCTATGCGGAAACCCTGGACGGTGCGGGGAATCCGTCCATCGTGCGCAGCACCATGACCAGCGCCACCGGCACCTACAACCTTGATCTCCTGCCGGTGGGCGGCACCTACTTCGTGGTCAGCATGCCCGTCACCGGGAAGTTCTACGGGCCCATGGCCAGCGACGGCTTCAGCCTCACCACCGCGGTGCCCACCTTCACCTTCAGCACCGCCTTCACGGCCACCGCCGCCGTGGGCACCCTCAACGGCACCGTGACGCCCCTGGCCACCGCGAGCCAGTCGGACAGCGTCAACCTCCTCGCCACCTTCGCCACGACCCCAGGCGGCGCGAGCCACACCTTCATCCTGGCCCGGGACATGGCCGTCGTGGACACGACCGAGACCTTCACCTTCGGTTCCCTCCCGGCGGGGACCTACAGCCTGGTGGGTAACCGGATCACCACCGCCACGGACGGTTCCACGAGCCTCGTCACCCTGTTGCCCGTGCCCGCCATCGTGACCGCCGGCGCCACCACCAACGCCGTCCTGGCGTTCTGACGGATCCAGCCTCCGCAGTGCTTGCCGTACCACGGCCCGTGCCCCTTCCGGAGCATGGGCCGTCCGTGTCCGCCCCGCGCCGGGGAGGCGCAGGGTGACGATGGTCACCGGTCAAAGCCCATAGGTCCCGAAGGCCTTCTCCCAGAAATCCCACCCCGTGGCGATGGCCTCCTGGACCAGGCTGTCGAACAGGGCCTGATGGATGCCCGCGGCGAGGAAAAGCTGGAAATCCAGGACCAGGGTCCCGGAAAGCGGTTCCGGGTCATCCTGTGGCCCGTCCTCGGATTCCTTGGGCGGAACCTCCACAAAGGCCCGGGGCCAGCGGGTCCGGTCATTCCACGCGTTGCAAAGGCGGAAGGCCTGGTCGAAGCGTTCCGCGCCGACCCTGCGGTCGCTGGTCCAGTGGAGCTGGAAGATCTCCCGGTTCTTGCCCGCAGTGCACAGCAACAGGCGGGTCTCGCGGTCGGAGGCGCGGTCGTAGCGGATCGTGACCATGAGGTACTGGTCGGACTTCTTCCAGAAGGACCATCCCTTCTTCTGGATGAAGCGCTCGATCATGTCCAGGCTGAGGGGCCGGACCGCTTCCGGGTCGTAGGGGGTGTCGACCATGGTTTCCTCCGAGGGGTCCGAGGGGGCCCGGGCGCCTTCCCAGGGGTCGTGGAAGCCTTCCCAGGCGGCTTCATTGAGCTGCTGGATCAACCCGGGGCTGCGATCGCCCTCCTCGTAGCGCCGGATCAGGTCTTCGAGCGTTCCCTCGGCCATGGCGGGCCTCCTCCTGCCCCAGGATCGGCCCGGGTCTTCGACATTTCCTGTCGCAATCACCCTCTCAGCGCCACCGCTGGAGCATCGCCTCCAGGCTGTCGAGGGTGATGGGCTTGGTGAGGTAGTCGTCCATGCCCGCCGCCAGGCATTTCTCCCGGTCGCCCAGCATGGCGTGGGCCGTGAGGGCGA
>DBME01000271.1:3323-3512 GCA_002298155.1 Holophagaceae bacterium UBA706
GGGCATCTGGCAGTCCATGAGGATCAGGTCGAAGGTCTCCTGCTCCGCGGCCTCCACGGCCTGGAAACCATCCTTGCAGAGGCGCACCGTGGCGCCGAGCTTCTCCAGGACCTTCCTGGCGATCATCTGGTTGACGCGGTTGTCCTCGGCCAGCAGGACCCGCAGGCCCGGCGCCCCCGCCGTGGCCGC
>DBME01000351.1 GCA_002298155.1 Holophagaceae bacterium UBA706
CTAGCGGGGCAGCCCCTTGATCCACGTCCACACCGGCGTGAGGTCCGCCAGGGGGCGGTCGTCCCGGTAGCCCTCCATGGCCGTGCCGCCGTCCAGTTCCTTGCGGGGCCGGGGTTCCTGGCGGAAGGCGTGGTTGGCGCCGGGGATCTCCAGGACGGTGCCGGGGAAGGCCGCGGGGATGCGGGCGGGTTTCCAGGCCTGGATGTCCTTGTCCCCCCACACGGCCGCCACGGGCACGGGGGCCCTGGAGGCCATGGCCCAGGGGTCCAGGTCCAGGGTCGAACGGACGAAATCCAGGGTCTCGGGGGCCATGAGGGACGCGGCCATGCGCTCCAGGCGGGGGTGGACGGCGGCACCGGCCGCGGGCAGGCCCTTGCCGTCCCGGATGGCCTGGAGCACCGCCTGCAGGTAGGCCAGGTTGGGGGCGGCCTTGTCCTGGGGAAGCTGGAGCGCCACCTGGTCGGTGATGGCCTTGGCCATGGGCTGGCTGGGCATGGCCAGGAGCAGCAGGGCGTCGGCTTCCCGGGCCGCCAGGAGGGACAGGAGGGCCCCTTCGCCGTGTCCCAGCAGGAGGATGCGCTTGCCCTTGGCCTCGGGCAGCTCCCGGGCGGCCTTCAGGGCGGCCTGGATGTCCCCGGACTGGGCCTCCAGGGAGCAGTCGAGGCGCGGGTCCCGGCTGCCGGCCATGCGCTTGTCGTAGCGCAGGGAACCCAGGCCGCGGTCCGCCAGCCACTCGGCCAGGAGGCGCCCCAGGTGGGCGGGGAACCGGGGCTGGCTCCAGTCCCGGTCCAGTGGACCGGAGTCGCCCACCAGCACCACGAACCAGGGGGTGCCCTCGGCCGGCAGAACGGTACCCTTCAGGGGAAAGTGGTTGAACCCTTCAAAGGCAAGCTCCCGGGGGGCCGGGCGCTCCTGGATTTGTGCGGGGGGGGTGGGGATCACGCGTACTCCTCCACTACCAATGCTTAATTTCTTGTGATGGTTTCAACAAGGTCCGGAACGATGCCTCGCCTATTGATGGGGGATTGTTATGATGGACGTTTATCCCGTTATCCAACGGAAAGGATGCCCATGAAGTCCCTGGTCCGGTACGTTTCGGTCGCCGCTGCGGTCCTCGCTTCAAGCCTCGCACAGCCCCTGGCGGGCTGCACCAACATCCTGGTGACCAAGGGTGCGAGCAAGGACGGGTCGACGATCATCTCCTATGCCGCCGACAGCCACACCCTGTATGGCTTCCTCTGCTTCAAGGCGGGCGGCAGGCACCTCGCCGGCGAGCTGCTGGACATCGTGGACTGGGATTCCGGGAAGTTCCTGGGCCGCATCAAGGAAGCGCCCGTGACCTACTCCCGCGTGGGGAACATGAACGAGTTCCAGGTGTCCATCGGCGAGACCACCTTCGGCGGCCGCCAGGAGCTCCAGGAGCCCGCGGGCATCGTGGACTACGGCAGCCTGATGTACATCGCCCTGGAGCGGTCGCGCACCGCCCGGGAGGCCATCCAGGTCATGGGCGAACTGGTGGCGGAATACGGCTACGCCAGCGAGGGCGAGTCCATCTCCGTGGCCGACCCCAACGAAGCCTGGATCTTCGACATCATCGGCAAGGGCAAGGGCAAGAAAGGCGCCGTGTGGGTCGCCATGAAGCTTCCCGACGGCACCATCTCGGCCCATGCCAACCATTCCCGCATCAGCACGTTCCCCCTCAACGACCCCAAGACCTGCCTCTACTCCAAGGACGTCATCTCCTTCGCCCGGGAGCACGGGTGGTACAAGGGCGAGGACAAGGACTTCAGCTTCACCGACGTCTACAACCCCGCCAGCTTCGGCATCCTGCGCGGCTGCGAGGCCCGGGTGTGGAGCGTGTTCCACCGCGCCGCCCCTTCCCTGAACATCCCCATCGACATCGCCAAGGGCGTCCCCGGCGCCAAGCCCATGCCGCTGTGCGTCAAGCCTGACCAGAAGCTGGGCGTGCGCGACGTCATGGAGCTCATGCGCGACCACTACGAGGGCACCGAACTGGACATGACCAAGGACGTGGGCGCGGGCCCCTACCACATGCCCTACCGCTGGCGCCCCATGGAGTGGAAGGTGGATGACGCCACCTACGTGCACGAGCGCGCCATCTCCACCCAGCAGACGGGATGGTCCTTCGTGAGCCAGGCCCGGTCCTTCCTGCCCGATCCCATCGGCGGCGTGTTCTGGTTCGGCGTGGACGACACCTTCATGACCGTCTACGTGCCCATGTACTGCTCCATCAAGTCCGTCCCCAAGACCTTCGCCGAGGGCACCGGCAGCTGGAACGAGTTCAGCTGGGACAGCGCGTTCTGGACGTTCAACTTCGTCTCCAACTACACCTACTCCCGCTGGGACGACATGATCGTCGACGTGCAGAAGGTCCAGCGCGAACTGGAAGGCGGGTTCCTGGGACGCCAGGCCGAAGTGGAGAAGCACGCCGAGACCCTCTACCGCCAGTCGCCTGAACTGGCCCGGGACTACCTCACCGAATACTCCTGCCGCCAGGGCGACATGGTCACGGCCCGGTGGAAGAAGCTGGGCGAGTTCCTCATCTGGAAGTACCTGGACGGCAACGTGCGCGACGCCAAGGGCGAAGTGACCCACCCCGCCTACAGCCCCGACTGGTACCGCCGGATCATCAAGGAGAAGGGCGATTTCATCCGCGTTCCCGCGGGCCAGGAAGGCCATTGAAGAGGCCCGGCCTTGCCTGAGGGATCGGCCCCGCTGACCCGGGTGGCCAGGACCGCTGCGGTTCTGGCCGTCCTGGCCTCGGGGGGCCGGGCCCTGCGGGCGGAGGACTGGCAGCAGCTGGAGGCCCGGGGCGCCGTCATCCGGGAGGTGCGCATCGAGGTGGTGGACGTCTTCGACCGGCGCAACCCGGACGAGGACACGCGCCTGGGGCGCCTTGCCGATGCGCTGCACGTATCCACGCGGCCCGAGGTGGTGCGGGGGTACCTGCTCTTCAAGGAAGGCGACCGGATCCAGGCCCGCCGGGTGGAGGAGACGGAACGGGCCCTGCGCTCCCTGGTCTACCTCAAGGAGGCCGATGTGCAGGCCGAGCCCCTGGAGGACGGCGCCGTGCGCATGGTGGTGCACGTGCGGGACGCCTGGAGCTGGCTCATCTTCGGCAGCATGACCCGCCAGGGGGGTCAGAACCGGGTCAACGCCACCGTCCTGGACTGGAACGTGCTCGGACGGGGCAAGTTCCTCAGCTACAGCGTGGCCCACGACGCGGAGCGCAGCTCCCAGATGGTGAACTGGTACGACCCCCACGTGCTGGGCTCCCGGTACGAGTTGGGCGCCGGGTACGATCACCACTCCGACGGCCAGACCCGCATGCTGAATTTCGGCCTGCCCTTCTACTCCCTGGACACCCCCTGGGCTGCGGGCGTGCGCATGGTGGACGACGAGCGGGACCATGACGTGTACGACCGGAATGTCCTGACCGGCTATGCCCACGCGCGGGTGCGCACGGTGGAGGCCTGGTCCGAGTGGTCCCTGGGCATGGCGGACCACCGGGTCACGCGCCTGGGGCTTTGGGCGCGCATGGACCAGACCCGCGTCACCGCCCTGGCGGGGGATCCCACCTACGGCGGCGCCCTGCCGGAGGCGGAGGATCGGCGCGTCCAATCCGTGTCCCTGCGCTGGAGCCTCGCCGAGGACCACTACGCCACCCGGCACAACTTCGCCGCCGTGGGCCGCCGGGAGGACCTGTCCACCGGGTGGACGGCCTCCATCGCCGCGGGCTGGTCCGGTCCCGGTCTGGGGGCCACCCGCAGCGCGCCCGTCTACAGCATCCAGGCGGGACGGGGCTGGGACCTGGGTCCCGACGCGTACCTTTCATGGAACGCGGGTTTCCAGGGCCGGCGGGAGGACCATGCCTGGAAGCAGGCCCTGGCCTGGACGACGGTCACGGGCTACAAACGGTTCCAGTACTGGCAGGTTCTGGCCGGGCGCGTGAGTTTCGCGGCCCAGCGGGCGCCGGACCTGCCCACCGCCTTGTACCTGGGCGGGGACGACGGATCCCGGGGCTACCGCAACCACCTCTATGCCGGTGACGAACGCTGGGTGGCCGTGGCGGAGGACCGGTTCATCACCGACCGGACGCTTCTGCGGGTCATGAACCTGGGGTTCGTGGTGTACGCAGACGCCGCCTCGGTGCGCCGTCTGACGGACCGCCAATGGACCCCGGTGCTGGCCAGCGTCGGCGGGGGCGTCCGCCTGGGGGACCTCAAGAGCGCTTTCGGCACCGTGTACAACATCACCGTGGCCTTCCCCCTGACCCGGGACCCGGTGAACGACCGGTTCCAGGTGCTCCTCAGCGGCTCCGTGGGGTTCTGAAAACGGGACAATTTCCGCACAACCGGCCGGGCGCCGGTGGATGTGATCCCCAAGCCGGCATCCTTCATGGATAATGGCCGGAGGTCCTTGGAACATCTGTCTCTCCCCCCACGAAAATCCCATTTTCGCGACCCCCGTCCATTTCCAGGAAGCCCGCCATGTCCCGCCTCGACCCCCATTCGTACTTCGACGATCTCCAGCCCCGCACCGAACGGTGGCACCTGCGCTTCCTGGTGGATTTCCAGCGGCGCGTCCTGGGGGGCGAGGCCACCCTGGTCTTCCGCGAACCCTCCGGCGGCACCCTGGACCTGGACACCAAGGGCCTGACCATCTACCGGGCCTGGGTGCCCGCCCTGGACCTGGACGTGCCCTTCGAGCTGGGCGAGGAGGATCCCATCCTGGGCCGCCGCCTGCGCTTGGAGCTTCCCCCGGACACCGGCGCGGTGGTGCTGGCCTACGAGACCTCGCCCGAGGCGGTGGGCCTGCAGTGGCTGGAGCCGGCCCAGACCGAGGGCGGCGTGCACCCCTTCCTCTTCAGCCAGTGCCAGGCCATCCACGCGCGCACCCTGGTGCCCTGCCAGGATTCCGCCTTCGCCCGCGTCGCGTACGAGGCCGAGGTGGTGGTCCCCGAGAGCCTGTCGGCGGTCATGTCCGCCGGCCCCGCCGGGGACGAGCCCGGGCGCATCCCGGGCACCCGGGTCTTCCGCTTCACCATGCCCCAGCCCATTCCCTCCTACCTGCTGGCCCTGGCCGTGGGCGAACTGGAGAGCCGCGACCTGAGCCCCCGGGCCCGGGTGTGGGCCGAGCCCGCCACCATCGGCAAGGCCGCCTGGGAATTCGCCGGGGTGGAGGACATGATCGTCCGCGCCGAGGGCCTCTTCGGGCCCTATGACTGGGACCGCTACGACATGCTCGTGCTGCCCCCCTCCTTCCCCTACGGCGGGATGGAGAACCCCCGCATGACCTTCCTGACCCCCACCCTCCTGGCCGGCGACCGGTCCCTGGTGGACGTGGTGGCCCATGAGCTGGCCCATTCCTGGACCGGCAACCTGGTCACCAACGCCACCGCCGAGCACTTCTGGCTCAACGAGGGCTTCACGGTATGGGCCGAGCGCCGCATCCTCGAGGCCATCCGCGGGGAGGAGGCTGCCGCCATGGGCTGGGCCATCGGCCAGAAGGCCCTGGAGGAATCCCTCGATCGCTTCAAGGACACCCCCGAACTCACCGTGCTGCGCACCCACCTGGAGGGCGTGGATCCCGACGACGCCTTCTCCAGCATCCCCTACGAGAAGGGCGCCCGCCTCGTGGCGCTGATGGAGGCCCGCCTGGGCCGGCCCGCCTTCGACGCCTTCGTGCGGGACTACATGAAGACCTTCCGGTTCACGTCCATCACCACCGAGCAGTTCTGCGCCTTCGCCGAGGACCGCCACCCCGGGCTCCTGGCCGGGGTCGACGCCGACGCCTGGCTGCACCGGCCCGGGATGCCCGCCAACGCCCCCGTCTTCCGCTCGGCCACGCTCGAGGCCCTGGAGGCCCTGGGCCGCGGTTTCCCCGTGACCCGCCCGGAGAAGGCCGTCATGGACGCCTGGAATCCCACCGAGCTGCTGATCTTCCTGCAGAACATCCCCCGCACCCTGGCGTTGGAGGACTGCGCGTGGCTCGACGCGAACCTGGCCCTGACCGGGCGCGGCAACTACGAGATCCTCGTGGAATGGCTCACGGTGGCGGGGGCCTCCGCCTACGAGCCGGCCTACCCCCGCATCCGGGAAGTGCTCTCCCGGGTGGGCCGCATGAAGTACCTCCGCCCCCTGTACGCCTCGCTGGGCGCCCATCCCGCCACCCGCGGCCTGGCCCGGGACATCTTCGCCCAGGCCTCCAAGGGCTACCACGGCCTTTCCCGCCGCGTGGTCCAGGGCGTTCTCGACAAGTTCCCCGCGTGAGCGCGGTCATCACCAGGAGCCGCGCATGAGCCAGGAACCCGCCCAGGACGACATCCGCCTGCCCGACAACGCCTTCCGCGAGCTGGCGCTGGGCGAGACCTACGACCCGGTTGTCCCCGCCGGCACCCTCATCCCCGAAGTGACGCTGCGCAGCGTTGCTTCGGGCTTCTTCTGGTCCCTGGTGTTCTCGGCCGCGGCCACCTACATCGCCCTCAAGCTGGGCCAGGGCATCGAGTCGGCCATCCCCATCTCCATCCTGGCCGTGGGCTTCTCCGTGGCCGCCGTGAAGTTCCTCAAGTCGCGGCCCAGCACCCTGCTGGAGAACGTGAACATCCTGGCCATCGGCGCCACCAGCGGCATCGTCGCCGGCGGCAGCGTGTTCACCATGCCCGCCCTGCACATCCTGGGCCTCAAGGCCAGCTTCTGGGCCATCTTCACCGTGCCGCTCCTGGGCGCGGCGCTGGGCGTGTTCTTCCTGGCGCCCTTCCGGCGCTACTTCGTGCGCGACCTCCACGGCAAGCTGCCCTATCCCGAAGCCCGGGCCACCACGGAGATCCTCGTAGCCGGCAAGCGCGGCGGCAAGAGCGCCGTGGTGCTCACCTACTCCGCCCTCGGCGCCGCGGCCTTCGACTTCATCGGCATCTCCATGCACGGGTGGGCGGAGAACTTCTCGTCCTCCGCCATCGGCTTCCTCAACGGGTTCACGGCCCGCACCAAGGCCGTCTTCTCCATGAACACGTCCGCGGCCGTGCTGGGCCTGGGCTACATCATGGGGCTGGAGTACGCCGCCATCATCATGGCCGGCTCCATGGTCAGCTTCTTCGTGCTGGTGCCCCTCATCGGGCACATCGCCCCCTTCGTCACCGGCTCGATCTCGGCGGGCGTCGCCCCGCTGGCGTCCCTGCCTCCCGACGAGATCTTCACGAACTACGTGCGCCCCATCGGCATCGGCGGCATCTTCGCCGCGGGCATCATCTCCATCCTCAAGATGTCCCCCGTGATCGTGCAGGCTTCCCGCCAGGCCTTCAGCGAAGTGGCCCACCTGGTCAAGGGCGGCGCCCGCACCGAGGACGTCCGCACCGACCGCGCCCTGCCCATGTCCACGGTGCTCCTGGGCATCGTCGTGCTGGCGGCATTCATCTTCACCTACTTCCGTTTCGCGGTCCTGGCCGGCGAGGCTCGGCCCTTCCAGCTGGCGCTGGTATCCACCCTGCTGACCCTGGGCATCTCCTTCCTCTTCGCCGCCGTGAGCGCCTGGGCCGTGGCCATGATCTCCATCACGCCCATCTCGGGCATGACGCTGACCACCCTCATCATCACGGCCGTGGTCATGTCCGCCCTGGGCCTGTCAGGAAAGAGCGGCATGACGCAGGTGCTCCTCATCGGCGGCGTCGTGTGCACGGCCCTGTCCATGGCCGGGTCCCTGGTGACCCAGTACAAGATCGGCTACTGGCTGGGCGCCACGCCCCGGCGCATCGAGATCGGCAACCTGGTGGGTTCCGTGGCCGCGAGCCTGGCCACCACCCTCGTCATCATCCTCATGGCCAAGGTCTACGGCTTCACCCACACCGCCGCCCACCCCCACCTCCTGCCCGCGCCCCAGCCCAACGCCATGGCGGCGGTGCTCCAGGGCGTCATGGGCAACGGCGGGGCCCCCTGGTTCCTCTACGGCATCGGCGCGGTGTTCGCCGCGGCCACGGAGATGTGCGGGGTCTCGGGCCTGGCCTTCGCCCTGGGCATGTATCTCCCCATGGAACTCAACTCGCCCCTGGTCCTGGGCGCCGCCGTGGCGTGGTTCGTCCAGCGCAGCACCAAGGACGAGGCGCTGGTCAAGGCCCGGCACGAGAAGGGCACCCTGGTGGCCAGCGGCTTCATCGCCGGCGGCGCCCTGGTGGGCGTCCTGGCCGCGCTGCTGAAGTTCATCGAGGATTCCGCCCACGTGACCCTGGTGCCCGACGTGACCCGCTGGGGCGCCTTCGGCGCCGCGGCCGGCGCCTGGAGCAACTGGGCGGGCCTGGGGGCCTTCGTGCTCCTGGCCCTGGGCCTCTACGCCGATGCCCGGCGCGAGAAGGCCGAATAGCCTTTCCCACTTTCCTTCGCCCCTTTTCGATCCAAGGAGAACCCCATGTCCGAATCCAACGGCGCCGTCCCCATCAAGGGGCTGCCGGACAACTACCGACGAACCCTGGCCGAGGGCGAGGAGTACATCCCCATCGTGCCGCAGGACGGCGTGGCGGAGATCACCACCCGGTCCGTGGTCTACGGCGTGATCTTCTGCGCCGTGTTCTCCATGGCGGCGGCCTACCTGGCCCTGCGCGTGGGCCAGGGCATCGAGGCGGCCATCCCCATCAGCATCCTGGCCATCGGCATCTCCCGGTTCTACCTGCGCCGCAGCACGATCCTGGAGAACGTGATCATCACGAGCATCGGCGCCAATTCGGGCCACGTGGTGGCGGGCGCCGTGTTCACGATCCCGGCCCTCTACATGCTGGCCGCGGTCCCCGGTTCCGGCGTGAGCACGCCCCACCTCTGGCAGGTGGTCATCGTGTCCTTCCTGGGCGGCTGCCTGGGCATCCTCTTCCTCATCCCCCTGCGCCACAACTTCATGGTGGACAACCACGGCGTGTTCCCCTGGCCCGAGGCCACCGCCACCGCCGAGATCCTCGCCAGCGGCGAGAGCGTCGGCAACCAGGCCAAGGTCCTGGCGGGTTCGGCCGTGCTGGGCATGGCCTATGACGGCCTCTCCTCGATGTTCCGGGGCATGTCCGAGAACATCACCCTCAAGTACACGTCCGCGGGCGCGTTCCTGCGCAGGCAGTACATGGGCTTCAACATGCTCAACAGCGCGGCCACCATGTCCATCGGCTACATCATCGGCCTGCGGTATTCCGCGGTCATCGCCGCCGGCAGCATCCTGTCCACCTTCATCCTCGTGCCCATGATCCACGCCATAGGCATGCACGTGCCCGCAGCGCTGCCGCCGGGCCTGGTGCCCATCGCGGACATGACCCCCGAGCTGATCTTCAAGAACTACGTGCGCATCATCGGCATCGGCGCCATCGCCGGTTCGGGCATCATGGGCGTCCTGGCCGGCATGCCCGCCATGATCGTCTCCATCGGCAAGAACATCGCCGGCCTGCGCAACAGCGAACCCCAGGCCGCCGGCGTGGTGCCCCGCACCGCCCGCACCATCCCCAACTCCTTCGTGGGCGTGGGCCTGGTGTTCTTCGCGATCCTGGCCTTCCTCTTCTTCTCCTTCGGCGTGGGCATGAAGGGCGCCTTCTTCGCCTCCGCCATGGCCACCCTGGTGGTGATGGTCATCGCCTTCCTCTTCGCCCCCGTGGCGGCCCGCGCCATCGCGACGATCGGCACGAACCCCATCAGCGGCATGACGATGCTCACCCTCATCATCACGGGCCTCGTGATGGTCAAGCTGGGCTTCGGCGGCGGCGTGGGCATGTTCCTGACCCTCATGGTGGGCGGTGTGGTCTGCACGGCCCTGTCCGCCAGCGGCGCCTTCGCCACCGACCTCAAGATCGGCCACTGGATCGGCGCCACCCCCTCCAAGCAGATGGCGCTCAAGTTCATGGGCACCTTCGTGGCCGCCGTGTTCACGGGCCTGGCCATGTGGGGCATGAGCCACCAGGTCTTCGGATCCGCGGCCGTGCCCGCGCCCCAGGCCAGCGCCATGCGGGAGATCCTGGACGGGATCTTCGGCACCACGGCGATGCCCCTGCGGTGGTTCCTCTTCGCCCTGGGCGTCGTGCTCTCCCTGGTGCTGCGCATGGTCGAGCTGCCCGCCCTGGGCTTCGCCCTGGGCATGTACCTGCCCATCGAAGTGAACACGCCCCTCCTGCTGGGCGGCGTCCTCTCCTGGATGGTCAACAAGCGCTTCAACGGGGACACCGACGCCGAGGTCAAGGCCCGCGAGAACCGTGGCATCCTGGTGGCCAGCGGCCTCATGGCCGGCGGCGGCATCATCGGCGTGGTGGCNNGTGGACGGAGGGCTTCCCCCTCCTCTCCAAGGCCCGGGCCGAGGGCTCCCTGGGTGAACTGCTGGCCATGGGCGCCATGTTTGCGCTGTGCCTCTTCGTGGTGCTCTACAGCCGGCTGGCCAAGCCCGCGAAGGACTGACCGAACGACGAGCCAGGGCCGGCGGACCCCGCGTCCGCCGGCC
>DBME01000080.1 GCA_002298155.1 Holophagaceae bacterium UBA706
TGGGCCGGGCCCGGGGCGCCGCCCGGGCCGGGACGGCGCGGTTCGCGGCCCAGGCGGGGATCACCGATCTGGCCTTGTTCAACGAGGCGCGGTACACCCGCCACCCAAGCCAGGCGGATCTGCATTCGGCCTTCCAGGACCATCCCCTGGCCTTGGACCCCTTTCCCACCGGCAGCCTGATACCCCCACGGTCCCATGCGCATCTGGATTGAGAAGCAACTCGCCATGCTGGACTACACCCTGGCTTCCATGGGGCGGCGAAAGGCCCGCAACCTGGGGCTCCTGGCGGTGTTCACGGTGCTGGTGTTCCTGATGGCCTCCGTGATGCTGTTCACCCGGGCCCTGCGCCGGGAGGCGGGGGCGGTGCTGGCCGGATCGCCGGAGGTGATCCTGCAGCGCATGGTGGCGGGCCGGCATGACCTGATCCCGCCGGGCTACCTGGAGCGCCTGGGGCACGTGCGCGGTGTCCAGAAGGCGGAAGGCCGGCTCTGGGGCTATTATTACGACCCGGTGATCCGGGTGAACTATACGTTCATGGTGGTGAACCCGCCCCCGGCCGAGGGCACGGCCACGATCGGGCCGGCCTTGGCCCGGGCCAGGCGCCTGGCAACGGGGGATACGGTGGCGTTCCGTTCCTACGCGGGGGACCTCTTCCCGTTCCGCATCGCCGGGGTGCTGCCCCAGGCCACCGAATTGGCGAGCGCCGATCTGGTGCTGGTTTCCGAAACGGACTTCCGCCGGTTCTTCGCGTACCCTGACGGTTGCTACACCGACCTGGCCCTTTCCGTGGCCAACCCCCTGGAAGCGCGGACGGTCGCCACCAAGGTGGTGCGGGCCCACCCCGAGGTCCGGGCCATCCTGCGGGAGGATGTGCTTCGCACCTACGCCTCGCTCTTCGACTGGCGGGAAGGTCTCGTGCTGGCCTTGTTCTCCGGGGCGCTGCTGGCCTTCGCGATCCTGGCCTGGGACAGGGCGTCGGGGCTCTCGGCCGGGGAACGCCGGGAGATCGGCATCCTCAAGGCCATCGGCTGGGAAACCGGTGACGTGCTCCGCATGAAGGCCTGGGAGGGCGTCCTGCTGTGCCTCACGGCCTTCCTGCTGGGCCATGCGGCGGCCTATGTCCATGTCTTCCACTTCGGCGCAGGGCTGTTCGAGCCGGTGCTCAAAGGCTGGTCGGTGCTCTATCCCCGGTTCGCACTGACGCCCGCCGTGGACGGCCTGGACCTGCTGACCCTTCTCCTGATGACCTGCGTGCCTTACACCGTGGCGGTACTGGTCCCCTCCTGGCGCGCGGCCACCATGGATCCGGATTCGGTGATGCGGTCATGATCGTCCTCTCCGGCATCCGCAAGGCCTTCAACCAGGGCCGGCCCAACGAATTCTGGGCCCTGAACGGCATCGACCTGACCATCGAGGCGGGCAGGATCACCGCCTTCCGGGGGCCCAGCGGGTCGGGCAAGACGACGCTCCTGACCCTCGTGGGCTGTCTGGCCCGGCCGACGGCGGGGCGCGTGAGCTTCAAGGGCGAGGTGGTTTCCGGGCTTCCCGAGCGGTTCCTCACGGAACTGCGCCGCCGGAGCTTCGGGTTCGTCTTCCAGCAGTTCCATCTGGTCAAGGGGCTCTCGGCGCTCCAGAACGTGATGCTGCCGGCCGTGCCCACGGGGCGTCCCCACCGGGAGGTGCAGGCCAAGGCCGAGGCCCTGCTGGAGGACCTCAAGCTCGGCCCGCGCCGCCATGAACGGGTTGAGTGGCTGTCGGCGGGGGAGCAGCAGCGGGTGGCCATCGCCCGGGCGCTCATCAACGANNGACGAGCCCACCGCCAACCTGGACTCGGCGTTGTCCAGGCAGTTCGTGGGAATGCTGGAAATGCTGAACGCCGGCGGCAGGACGGTGATCTTCACCAGCCACGATCCGCTGGTCGTGGAAAGCGCCGCGGTCCATCGGGTCATCGGCCTCCGGGACGGGCGGCTCGCGCCATGATCCTCCAGCCTGCGGTCCTCACCCTGCTGCTGGCCTCGGGCCTGGGCGTGGCGATGCTGCTGGCCGCGGCCCCCTTCGCCCTGCAGGTGATCCGCCGCTGGGATCCCGCCAGCGGTTCGGAGCTGCAGCTGCGGCTGGAGCGCCGGACCTATCTGTTCTCGACGCTGGTGGGCTTCGTCATGGTCCTGCAGCTGGCCGGGGTCCTGCTCTTCATCTTCAGTGCGGACCGCATGGCGGTACAGTTCGTGGGGGCCATGTGCGCCGTGGGCACCCTCAACGCCGGTTCCTTCGGCTTCGCGGCCCTGCTGGGGCAGCTGGTCCTTTTCTTCCTGGCCGGCATGTGGCTCGTGGTGAACAAGGTCGATTCCCTGGCCCGCGACTACCCGCTCGTGAAGATCAAGTACGGATTGATGCTCGGGATGCTCCCGCCCGCGGCCGCCGTCCTCCTGCTCCAGGCCTCCTACTTCTCCGGGCTGCGCCCGGAGACCCTCACCTCCTGCTGTGGCAGCCTCTTCGCAGAAGGGAGCCCGGGAGTCTCCGGCGATCTTGCGGCACTGCCGCCGGGCCCCGCGCTGGCGGGCTTATGCCTCTGTCTCGCGGCGGCTGTGGCGGCATCCCTNNCAGGGCATCGGCGCCGGCTTCGTCCCCGACGTCCTGAACATCAAAATCATCGACGAAATCATCCAGGTCAAAAACGAAGAGGCTTTCGCCACCGCCCGCGCCCTGGCGAAAACCGAGGGCCTGCTCGTCGGCATCTCCAGCGGCGCCGCCGCCTTCGCCGCCACCGTGGCGGGAATCGTCTCCTTCCTGTCGCTCTATGTCTACGAGGCCCCCCATCACCACTGCCCCTTCTGCCTGCTCAAGGCGGACTACGGCTACGTGGGCTACGCCCTGTACGTGCCGCTTCTCGTGGGCACGTGCGCGGGGCTCGGGGTCGGCGCCATCCAGCCGTTCCGGCGGATCCCGACCTTGTCGGCCCTGCTTCCCGCCGTTTCGGCCCGGCTTTCCTGGGTGGCGGCCGCGGGCTTCCTGCTGGTTCTTCTCGTCGCCCTGGTGATGATCGGGCGATCCCATCTCATTCTCTTCTGAGGGAGGTTCCCATGACGGGACATGCACTTTTCATCCGGAATGCCTGCCTTAGCCTCGGGCTTACGCTGGGGTTCATCCCCGCGTCGGCCCAGGCCGTCGCCGGGAAGGCCCCGGTGGTGGCACCCGCGGACGAACTGACGAAATGCGCGAAATGCCCGTACTGCGGCATGGACCGCACCCGGTTCCACCACGCGCGGGTCCTGGTGCAGTACAGCGACGGGCTGCTGGAGGGAACCTGTTCCCTCCATTGCGCGGCCATCAGCCTTTCCCTCCACCTGGACCAGGATCCGGTGGGGATCTGGGTGGGCGACAACGCCGGCACGGGCGCGATCCTGCCGCTGGTCGACGTGGACCGGGCCACCTTCCTGGTGGGCAGCCGCGTGCCGGGCGTCATGACCGCCACCAGCAAGGTGGCCTTCGGTACCCCGGAGGCCGCCAAGGCCGCCCAGGCCGCGCAGGGAGGCGACCTCATGACCTTTGACCAGGCCCTGCTGGCCGCCTACACCGACATGTCCAAGGATGTCGCCCGAATCCGGAAAATGCGCGCCGAACGGCGCAAGCGCATGCAGGAGTCCACCCCTGCGCCGGCTCCCAAGCCGTGAGGGCGGCGCTCGGCTTGGCTGGGACGCTCCTCCTGTTCGCAGGGGGGGTGGTCCTCCCGGCTCAGCAGGCCGCGGCCCCGCCCGTTCCCGGCCCCAGGGATCTCTGTCCTGTGTGCGGGATGCTGGTGGCGAAGTACCCGAACTGGCTGGCCACGGTCGTCTGGAAGGACCGTCCGGCCTCCCATTTCGACGGGCCCAAGGACATGTTCAAGTACCTCCTCGCCCCCGGCCGGGGCGGGGCCGGCGCCGCCAGCATCCACGTCACCGAGTTCTATGGCCTGACGCGGATCCGCGCGGAGACGGCCTGGTACGTGGCAGGATCCGATGTGCTGGGCCCCATGGGCCATGAGCTGGTGCCGCTGGCGTCCCGGGAGGATGCCGAGGACTTCATGAAGGACCACAAAGGCAGGCTCCTGCTCCGATTCGCGCAGGTGACGCNNTTCGGGGCGATTCTAGAAGGTCATCACCGCCTGGAGGGTGCCGGTCCACAGGGTGAACTGGGATTCCCGCTGGCCCCAGCCCAGGTCCATCCGCAGGGCGAGACGGCGGCTCAGGGGGAGGTGGCTGGTGGTTCCGACCATGATCTCCTGCAGGTTCGGGTAGGTGGTCGTGGTCGTCGTCACCTGGGTTCCGCCCCCTCCCTGGCCGCGGCCCCATCCCCCGCCCAGGGAGGAGGTGACCGAGGAGGTGCTTCCGCCAGGCTGGAGGGAGTCGATGATGCCGTGCCCCCAGGCCAGACGCACGCTGTGCCAACGTTCGAGGTTGCTGGCGCCCCAACGCACGTCCAGGAGCCAGGCCAGATCCGTCTCCCGGCCGGGCAGGTACCGCAGCTGCTGGACCCGGGCGGAGGCGCTCCAGACCTCCCCCGTCCAGGCTGGACCGGCCTGGATGAGCGTCGTGGAGGCACCGCCCCCGAAGGAATTCCAGGCCCCGGCCAGCCCGAGGCTCCAGGGACCCTGCAGGCCCAGGGCCAGGTCCAGGTCCCCCCGGAACCGGGGCACGAAATCGGCGCCGGTGCCCACGCTCAGGCCGGCCGTCAGGGAGCTGTTCTCGCCGAAGGTGTGGTCCTTGCTGAGGGAGAAGAGGGTGCCGTTTCCTTCGGGGCGCCGGGTACCCACCGCCGAGAAGCTCCAGGGGCCATGGGCGTCGTGGAACCAGTCTCCGCTCACCACCCAGCCCTTCCAGGTTCCGGAGCTGTCCGAGAAGTGGTCGGAGAACGTTCCCACCGCCACACGGGCCGTGGGGCGTTCCGGGGTGTCCTGGGCGGCAAGGGCGGCGCTGGCGAGGAGAAGCAGGATGAGCTTGGGCATGGATGATCTCCGGGCTCGGGATGGGAAAAGGGCGGGGGGAGGAAGAACCTCCTCCCCCCGCAAGGACATGCCGATCAGCGGCCGCGGCCCTTCCGGGCGGCGGCGCCGGCGCCGGTGCCCGTGCAGGTGGCGCCCGTGTTGCCACAGCTGCCGTCCCGCTTGCGCAGCCGCGTCTGGGTGGCGGAGGCCGTGCCGGAACCGGTGCCGTCCTGCTTGCGGACCTGGTTGCGGGTGGTGGCCGGGGTGGTGCTCTGGGCGGCCAGGGGCAGCGCCAGGAGCAGGGCGGTGAAGAGGGTGGTGGTCTTCATGGGTACCTCCGGGATGAGGTGCGGAGCCTTCCGCACACCCCCATAGGCCCCCCTTTCCGCCCTTCGTTGCCCGCCGGTGCCCAGGCGCAGTTCCGGCGGGCCGGGTGACAGATCCGGGGGGCTGAAGATCGCCTTCCCTGCTGCGGGATGCGCGGCATGAGAAAATTGTCCAAAAGCACCTTGACGCGGAGCAGAAGAATATTATCGTATGGTTGTATAGCTAATCGTTTGATTTGGTTCTCCCCCAATCCTACCGGGCAGCAGGCCCCGGGAACTTCACGGAGATGACATGACCCGACCCCGCATCGTCATCCTTGGCGCCGGCGTGGCCGGCCACACCAGCGCGGCCTTCCTGCGGAAGTGGCTGAAGGACGAGGCGGACGTGATCGTGGTCTCCCCGCGGCCCGACTACAACTGGATCCCGTCGAACATCTGGGTCGGGGTCGGCCTGCTTGAGCCCAGCCAGGTGCTGTTCCCCCTGAAGCCGGTGTACGACCGCAACGGCATCACCTTCCATCAGGCCAAGGCCACCGTGCTGCACCCGGAAGGGACCGGCGGCGATCCGGCCCCCTTCGTGGAGGCCGAGGTCACCGCGCCCGGCCACGAAGGCGAAATGCTGCGGATTCCCTACGACTACCTCATCAACGCCACGGGGCCCAAGCTGGCTTTCGAGGCGACCCCGGGCCTGGGCCCCAAGGGCCACACCCTCTCGGTCTGCACCGCGCCCCACGCCAAGGCGGCGGCGGGCGCCCTGGATCTGGCGGTGGAGCGCATGCGCCGGGGCGAGCGCCAGCGCTTCCTGGTGGGCACCGGGCACGGCACCTGCACCTGCCAGGGCGCCGCCTTCGAATACATCGTCAACCTGGAGTTCGAACTGCGGGCCCGCGGCGTCCGGGAACTGGCGGACATCACCTACCTGACCAACGAATTCCAGCTGGGCGATTTCGGCATGGGTTCCATCCACCTGAAGCGGGGGGGCTACGTGACCCCCAGCAACATCTTCACCGAGTCGCTGTTCGCCGAGCGGGGCCTGCGCTGGGTGACCCAGGCCCACGTGACCCGCGTCGAGGAGGGCAGGGCGTTCCTGGAGTTCCTGGACGGGCGCGAAGGCGTGGAGGAGTTCGACCTGGCCATGCTCCTGCCGCCTTTCAAGGGGGTGGGCCTCCAGGCCCTGGACCGCGAGGGGGCCGACATCACGGACCGGCTCTTCGCACCCTCGGGATTCATGAAGGTGGACGGCGACTACACGCCCAAGCCCTACGAGGAATGGCGGGCAGCGGACTGGCCGCGGACCTACCAGTCCCCCGCCTATCCGAACCTCTTCGCCGCGGGCATCGCCTTCGCGCCGCCCCACCCCGTCTCCCGGCCCCGCCAGAGCCCCAGGGGCACCAGCATCACGCCCGCGCCACCCCGCACGGGGATGCCGAGCGCGACCATCGGCAAGGCCGTGGCCCGCAGCATCGTGGACCGGGTCCGCGGCTCCAGTGCGCCGCTGCACGCCGCCTCCATGGCGGAGATGGGCGCGGCCTGCGTGGCCTCGGCCGGTTCCAACCCCTTCACCGGCACCGCCGCCTCCATCACCGTCTTCCCCATCATTCCCGACTACGAGCGCTTCCCCCAGTACGGCCGGGACCTGCGCCACACCTTCGGGGAGATCGGTCTGGCCGGGCACTGGATCAAGATCCTGCTCCACCACCTCTTCCTCTGGAAGGCGAAGATGCGACCCTTCTGGTCCCTGATCCCGGAGTAGCCCATGCCCACCGAGACTTCCGCCTTCAACCGCACCCGGGACGCGCAGGCCTTCTTCGCCACCCGGCCCACCGCCCTGACCCGGTTCATGAGGACGTTCCTGCCCTGGCAGATGTTCCGCTTCCTGGTCCTCAACCTCAAGATGATCCGTATCATACGAATGAGCCATTAGGTTGGGCCGTGTCCCGGATGATCGCCGTGTTCGCTCCGGTCAGTTCGCTTCGCGAACTGCCGGAGCGGAAGGCAGGGACGGTCAGGGGCCATGCGCGTCTACGTTTCCGAGGTCCTGGCCATCGCCTGGATGACGCCATCGAGGGTGTGGTCCGGGGCGGTCACGTCCACCCGGAGTCCCCGGCACAGGGCGGTCGCGGTGGTGATGGGGCCGATGCTGGCGATGCGCAGGGCCGGGAAGCGTTCGCAAAGGTCGGTACCGATCAGGTCGACAAGACTGTCAACCGCGCTCGAGGAGGTGAGGATCACCCAGTCGACGGGGTGGTCCCGGAGGAGGGACCGCAGGTCCTCCCGGCGCTCCGCTTGCGCCGGCCGGGTCTGGTAGACCGGCACCAGGGTTACAAGGCACCCGGCCCGCTCCAGGGTTCGGGCGACAACCTCACGCCCAGCCAGGGCCCGGAGCAGGAGAATCCGGGGCCGGGGGAGGGCCTGGACCACCGGATCCTGCAGGATGGCTTCGGCCAGGGCTTCGCCGACGTAGGCGGCAGGAATGATGTCGGCGCGCAGGCCGCGCGCCTCCAAGGCCTGGGCTGTGCCCTGGCCGATCGCGGCGAGCCGGGCCCCTGCGAAAACCCGGACGCCGGCTCCCAGGGCATCGACCTGNNAAGACGATGACATCGAAATCCGCGAGCCGGAGGATCGTGTTGGCGACTAGGCCCGGATCCGGCGGCGGGCCCAGGGTGATCAGGGGCAGTTCGATGGGCTCGGCACCCAGGCGCCGAAGGGCCTCGGCGGTGACGGAGGAGGACCTTTCCGGGCGGGTCACGAGCACCCGTTTACCCGCCAGCGGGCCGACCCCGTCTCCGGGTGTCCGTGGGTCAGTTGTAGCTGGTCTTGACGTCAAGGGGTTCGTCCATGAGGTTGGGGACCAGGGACGGGATGCCTTGTTCCTGCCAGAACGGAAGCCGCTCGTGGCGGTCCATGTACTTCTGCGGGATGGGATGCGTCCCGAGCGCCACCGGGAGGCCATAGGCTTCTTCGATGAAGGCGGTGAAATGGCCGATGCTCGGACAGGGCGGATAGCCCACCAGGAAACAGGTGGCCAGGTGGATGATCTCGGCGCCGTTCTTCTTCATCTCNNCCCCCGCAGGTGGCGTAGCCCACGACCTCCACCTCCTCGTCGGGGGCGTACCGGGCGAAGCTGCCGCGGCGTTCCCGCAGGGCGCGAAAACACTTGCCTCCTCCGCATCCCTGGTAACGTCCGCAGGTGATGATGCCGATCCGGGTCATGGGAGAGCCCTCCATCAAGGGAACAGGTCACGAACGTGGGGTGCATCAGTCCAGGGGCAGGCTTGGAAGGCGGTCGGGCTGGATGTAGGTTCCGGAGGGGATGAGGCAGACTCCATGATGCGCCACTGCCTGCCGGCTGCCAATTCGTTGGGCGTCAGCCGTGGCCAGGTATTCGGTCCAGCCGCCCCAGGCGGCCGCAGGGCAATCGGCTTTCGGGTAGTAGGGCTTGATGTCGAGCAGGGGGGTCCCGTCCAGCATGTCGGCACCTTCGAAGGCCACCCGGTTCCCCTCGACGGACAGGATGCGCACGAGGCTCATTCCCAGGCGGTTGGGGCGATGCGGATACCGGCAGGCGAAGACCCCCTTGAGCGCGTCCAGGAGGAAGGGCTTCACCCGCAATGCCCCGGCTTCAGCCTGATGGAGGTGATAGAGGAGGAAGGCGTGCGTGAAGTCCGAAAGCCCATCCAGGCCGTCCTGGAAGGCCGGATCGACCCGTACCTCCCCGCGGACGGCGTCCGCGAAGCAGGGTTGGATCGGCGTCTGGCTGGGGTCCTGGTGGGGCGTGCGGATGATTCCAAGGGCCTGGAGGGTCACATCGGGGAGGCTCATAGGACGGCAGCCTCCCCTTGCTGACCGCAGGTCTCCCCACAGTCCGGGCATTCGGAGGCCTTGGCCCGTTCCTGGGCTCGCAGGGCCGATTCGTGGTCCTCCAGGGCCTTGGCCAGCGTGGTGAGGGCCAAGTCGGCACAATGATGGGCCTCCTCGTTGTCCCCCTGCCCGATCAGGTCGAGCACCTGGATCGGGAGCACCTTGCGCATTTCGGCCCGGGTCNNCAGGCCACTGAGGTCTGGCAGCCGTCGGTGGTGAAGGAGGCCCGGGTGACCACCGCCCCTTCCAGGGTCAGCCAGAATTCCATCGTGTCCCCGCAGGAACCCTCGATCCTTGCATGGGTGGTGCAGGCCCGCATCGGACCAAAGTTGGCGGGGACGATGCGGGCGCCGATAGGTTCAAGCCATGTCATCGGGGTCTCCTGGCAGGGGGCAAGGTGGGCGTCGGCTAGACCGCGGCAGGCTGACCGATGTGGGCCAGGGACTGCTCCAGGTCCTCGACGATGTCCTCCACGTCTTCGATGCCCACCGACAGCCGGACCAGGCCGTCCGTGATGCCGGCGGCGAGGCGGTTTTCCCGGGCCATGCCGGCGTGGGTCATGGACGCGGGGTGGCTGATCAGGGTCTCCACGCCGCCCAGGGACACGGCGAGGCCGGCCAGGTGGACGTTGTCCATGAGCATGCGTCCGGCCTCGGTGCCGCCCTTGAGTTCGAAGGCGATCATGGAGCCGGGGCCCGACATCTGGCGCTTGGCGAGTTCGTACTGGGGGTGGGTCGGCAGGCCCACGTAGCGGACCCACTCCACAGCTGGATGCCGGGCCAGCCAGCCTGCGACCACCTGGGCGTTCTCCTGGGCTCGTTCCACGCGCAGGGCCAGGGTCTTGAGTCCCCGACTCACCATGTAGGCCTGGTGGGGGTCCATGTTGGCGCCCAGGTTGACCAGCATGGCGCGGATCTGCCGGTGCAGGGCCTCGGTCCTGGCCACCACGATGCCGCCGACGATGTCGGCATGGCCGTTGATGAACTTGGTCACGGAATGCAGCACCACGTCCGCGCCCAGGTCCAGGGGCTTCTGGAGGTGGNNGGTGGCGAAGGTGTTGTCGACCACCAGCAGGGCGCCTGCGTCGTGGGCGATCTCCGCGGCGCCCGCGATGTCGGTGACGGACATGGCGGGATTGGAGGGGGATTCCACGTAGACAAGCTTGGTCGTGGGCTTCATGGCCCGGCGCAGGTTCTCGAGATCCGAGGTGTCCACGTAGGTGGATTCCACCTGGAAGCGGCTCATGTGCTTTTCCATGAGGCCGCGGCTGGGACCGTACACGGAATCGGTGCTGACCATGTGGTCGCCGGCGCGGAGCAGGGCGAGGTACACCGTGCTCACGGCTCCCATGCCGCTGGCCATGGCGGTGGCGCCGAAGCCGTTCTCGAGCTGGGCGACGTTCTCCTCGAGGGCCGCCGTGGTGGGGTTGCCGATGCGGGTGT